>NZ_JBMOWO010000122.1:0-75463 GCF_049310525.1 Pseudomonas sp. GZD-222 | reverse complement strand
ACTATCAGTCTGAGTCACAAGCACCCACACGAATTGCTTGATTCGATTGTTAAAGAGCGGTGGCTGAAGTCTTTCGCTTCAACCGAGGCGCGCATTCTACGCTTTCCTCAGAGTCTGTCAAGCGTTTATTTTGAAGTTTTTCAGAATTTCTCTTTCAACTTCAACCGCTTAACTCGCTGCGATCTCTCGTCAGCGGGAGGCGAATTCTACAGCGTTTCAATCCGCTGTCAACCACCTTTTTCACCGCTGCCGGTCTTTCGATCGAAGCCCCTCCGGTACTACCTGGAACATCTAACTCGTTGATTCTCAAGGAGTTTTCCGTTCCGACTGCGCCGGAAGTGGGGCGAATTATAGAGAGATCTACAGGGGCGTCAAGGGTTATTTTCAAACTACTGCAAAACAACCTTCGCCCCACTCTTTCTATATATAGGTAGCCTTACTCAGCCTTCAGCGTAATACGTGCAAATGCCTTCTTGCCCGCCTGACAAACATGCGTAGCACCCAAGGCAAATACAAAACCGCGATCAACCACTTCACCATCGACCCGAACACTGCCGGCAGCAAGCAAGTCACGCGCAGCGGCAGAGTTCTTCACCAGGCCAGCCTTATTAAGGACAGCAGAGATCGGCATCTCCTCGCTCGCCAACACTTCGACCTCTGGCAGATCTTCCGGCAGTTCGCCTTCCTTCATACGGTTGCCCGCGCCGCGATGAGCGTTTGCCGCCGCCTCTTCACCATGGAAGCGCGCAACGATCTCTTCGGCCAGCTTGATCTTGATGTCACGCGGGTTCGCACCGGCATCCACATCAGCACGGAACGCGTCGATCTCTTCCATCGAACGGAAGCTCAACAGCTCGAAGTAACGCCACATCAGGGTGTCGGGGATCGATACCAGCTTGCTGTACATCACACCCGGCGCTTCCTGGATGCCGACATAGTTACCCAGCGACTTGGACATCTTCTTGATGCCATCGAGGCCTTCGAGCAGCGGCATGGTCACGATGTTTTGCGCTTCCTGACCATAGGAACGCTGCAACTCGCGCCCCATCAGCAGGTTGAACTTCTGATCGGTAC
Organism: Pseudomonas sp. GZD-222; assembly: GCF_049310525.1. Taxonomy (NCBI): domain Bacteria; kingdom Pseudomonadati; phylum Pseudomonadota; class Gammaproteobacteria; order Pseudomonadales; family Pseudomonadaceae; genus Pseudomonas; species Pseudomonas sp. GZD-222. Next base: position 74,389 of record NZ_JBMOWO010000122.1, on the reverse strand, counting down.
CACCCAGCTCGACATCTGCCTTGAGCGCCACCGAGTCGTAGCCTTGCACCAACGGGTAGAGAAACTCGTGGATGGCAATCGGCTGATTGGTGGTGTAACGCTTGTCAAAGTCGTCGCGCTCAAGCATGCGCGCCACGGTGTACTGCGAAGCCAGACGAATGAAGTCAGCCGGTGTCAGCTTATCCATCCAGGTAGAGTTGAATGCGACCTCGGTCTTGGCCGGATCGAGAATCTTGAATACCTGCTGCTTATAGGTCTCAGCGTTATCCAGCACCTGCTCGCGGGTCAGCGGCGGACGCGTGGCGCTCTTGCCGCTCGGGTCACCGATCATGCCGGTGAAGTCGCCGATCAGGAAGATCACCTGATGCCCCAGATCCTGGAACTGGCGCAGCTTGTTAATAAGGACGGTATGTCCCAGGTGCAGGTCGGGTGCGGTCGGATCAAAACCCGCCTTGATTCGCAGCGGCTGCCCGCGCTTGAGCTTCTCGACCAACTCGGACTCTACCAATACCTCTTCCGCACCACGCTTGATCAGCGCTAGCTGCTCTTCAACCGACTTCATAACAGACCCGCAGGCTCAGATTCAAAGGGCCCCAACCATACAAGATCAGCCATCAATTACAAGTTTTTGCCCCGGATGTGACCCCGTAGCCGACTGATGACGTCTGCGCGCTTGCGCTAGAAGGGATTTGGTTATATTTTATACAGTTATTTCATCTTCATCATGTCATTCATCTTTTCCAATTCATCTATTTCAAAGTCAATTCATCTATGACCAACGAACCGCCTAAAGCGCCCCCGCTTTATCCGAAGAGCCATCTGTTGGCCGCCAGCGGCATCGCCGCCTTACTCAGCCTGGCCTTGCTGGTGTTTCCATCCAGCGAGGTAGAGGCCAAAAAAACCACCCTGAACCTTGAGCTGGAGAGCCCTGCCGAGCAGCTCAAGCAAGAACCGGACGCAGCACTGGAGCAGACTGCCGAAGCATCCACCGGCTCCCCGTTCGCACAGATCGACAACAGTGCCGCACAGCCTGAGGAGAGCGCCAAGGTCGAACCTGCGCCGGCACCCGCTGCACCCGTCGCAGCAGCCAAGGATCCTGCTCACCGCGAAGTCACCGTGGGCCGTGGCGACACCCTGTCGACCCTGTTCGCCAAGGTCGGCCTACCGGCCGCTGCCGTCCATGAAGTACTGGCCAGTAACAAGCAAGCCAAGCAGTTCAGCCAACTTAAAAGCGGCCAGGTACTGCAGATCGAGCTGGACAAGGATGGTCAGTTAGCCAGCCTGCACAGTAAGGTCAGCAACCTGGAAACCATTCGCCTGACCAAAAGCGCAAACGGTTACGCCTTCAATCGCGAAATCAGCAAACCGGTCATGCGCTCGGCCTATGCCCATGGTGTGATCAAGAGTTCGCTGTCGGCATCCGGCCAGCGCGCCGGCCTTCCCCACAGCATGACCATGGACCTGGCGCGGATCTTTGGTTACGACATCGACTTCGCCCAGGATATCCGCCAGGGCGACGAGTTCGACGTGATCTATGAGCAGAAGGTCATGGATGGCAAGGTGGTTGGCAACGGCAACATTCTTTCTGCCCGTTTCACCAACCGCGGCAAGACGTTCACGGCGGTCCGCTATACCAACAAGCAGGGCAATACCAACTACTACACTGCTGACGGCAACAGCATGCGCAAGGCCTTCATCCGGACTCCGGTTGATTTCGCCCGCATCAGCTCGCGCTTCTCGGCCGGCCGCAAGCACCCGATCCTGAACAAGATCCGCGCCCACAAAGGTGTCGACTACGCTGCGCCGCGCGGTACGCCGATCAAGGCTGCTGGTGACGGCAAAGTGTTGCTCGCCGGACGTCGCGGTGGCTACGGCAACACAGTCATCATTCAGCACGGCAACCGCTACCAGACCCTGTACGGGCACATGCAGGGCTTCGCCAAGGGCGTGAAGACCGGCGGTTCCGTCAAACAGGGCCAGGTCATCGGTTATATCGGCACCACTGGCCTGTCCACTGGCCCGCACCTGCACTATGAGTTCCAGGTCAACGGCGTACACGTCGACCCGCTCGGGCAGAAGCTGCCCATGGCCGACCCGATCGCCAAGGCCGAACGCCAGCGCTTCCTGCAGCAGAGCCAGCCGCTGGTAGCTCGCATGAACCAGGAAAAAGCCACCATGCTCGCTTCCAACAAGCGCTAAGCAATGGCTCTTTATCTGGGTGTGATGTCCGGGACCAGCCTCGATGGCCTGGACATCGCTTTGATTAAGCAGGAAGAGCACACCCGCCTGCTCGCGACGCACTACATTCCCATGCCCGCCACCTTGCGCCAGGACCTGCTGGAGCTGTGCGCCAGCGGCCCGGACGAGATCGCCCGCGCCGCCCTGGCCGAAGCGCAATGGGTCCGCCTGGCAGCTCAAGGTATCGAACACCTGCTGGTCGCCCAGAACCTCAAACCATCTGATATTCGAGCCATTGGCAGTCACGGGCAAACCATTCGCCATGAACCGGCCCGCGGGTTCACCGTCCAGATCGGCAACCCGGCCTTGCTCGCCGAGCTCACCGGCATCTGTGTAGTCGGCGACTTCCGTCGCCGCGACGTTGCGGCTGGTGGTCAGGGCGCACCGCTGGTCCCTGCCTTTCATGAAGCGCTGTTCGAGCACCAGGGCCAGCGCCTGGCAGTCCTTAACGTAGGCGGGTTCAGCAACCTCAGTCTGATCGAGCAGGACAAGCCAGTCAGTGGTTTCGACTGCGGCCCGGGCAACGTGCTGCTCGATGTCTGGATTCACCAGAAGCAAGGCCACAGCTACGACAGCAACGGCACCTGGGCCGCCAGCGGCAGGGTGAATCCCGGCCTGCTCGCCAGCCTGCTCAGCGACCCGTTCTTTGCCGGCACCGGCCCGAAAAGCACAGGTCGTGAAGTCTTCAACCTGCCCTGGCTGTTGCACCACCTGGCCACACAACCGGCGATTGCCGATGCCGATGTCCAGGCCACCCTGCTCGAGCTCACGGCCCACAGCATCGTCAGCTCCCTGCAGACAGCCCAGGATGACACCCAGGCACTGCTGGTCTGTGGCGGTGGCGCCCACAACGGCACATTGATGCGCCGCCTGGCCGCCCTACTGCCTCGCGCCCGTGTCAGCAGCACCGCAGCCCACGGCATTGACCCGGACTGGGTCGAGGCCATGGCCTTCGCCTGGCTCGCCCATTGCTGCCTGCAAGGCATTCCCGGCAATCGCCCCAGCGTCACCGGTGCCCGCGGCCTGCGGGTGCTTGGCGCGATTTACCCCGCCTGATCTGCACACAGCAAAACGCCGCGCATTAGCGCGGCGTTTGCGGTGCAACCTACCTAGCGATCAGATCGAGAACGACGAACCGCAACCACAGGTGGTGCTGGCGTTCGGGTTCTTGATGACAAAACGCGAGCCTTCCAGACCTTCCTGGTAATCCACTTCGGCTCCTGCCAGGTACTGAAAACTCATCGGATCGACCACCAGGGCCACGCCTTCGCGTTCTACGATGGTGTCGTCTTCAGCGACATCTTCATCGAAAGTAAAACCATACTGAAAACCCGAGCAACCGCCGCCGGTCACGAACACTCGCAACTTCAGGCGATCATTGCCTTCTTCATCGACCAGGGTCTTCACCTTGTGCGCTGCACCCTCAGTGAACTGCAAAGCCACAGGGGTGAAGGATTCGACGCTCATGCTGACTATCTCCCGGCGCTATGCCGCCATAATGCGTGATGGTGCGCATTATCCGCTTCTCCGAGAAAATCGGTCAACAATTGTGCGGCTTTCGTCTCGGTGCATCGGCCAGAAACAACAAGGCCCGCACCAGGCGGGCCCGTTTCAGCGGCTGTGCTTAGGGCAACAAGCCGGCATGCGAAAGACCCATACGCTCATCCAGCCCGAAAAGGATGTTGAGGTTCTGTACCGCCTGGCCCGACGCGCCTTTGACCAGGTTGTCGATGACCGACAGCACGACGACTAGGTCGCCATCCTGCGGCCGATGCACGGCAATACGGCAGACGTTGGCACCGCGCACGCTGCGGGTTTCCGGGTGGCTGCCGGCAGGCATTACGTCGACGAACGGCTCATCGGCATAACGCTTTTCGAACAGCGCCTGCAAGTCGACCGATCTATCAGCAACGGTTGCGTACAGGGTGGAGTGAATACCGCGGATCATCGGCGTCAGGTGCGGAACAAAGGTCAGGCCAACGTCGCCGCCTGCGGCCCGGCGCAGTCCCTGGGTAATCTCCGGCAGGTGACGGTGTCCCTTGACCGCATAGGCCTTCATGCTTTCGCCGGCCTCACAGAACAGCGAGCCCACGGCCGCACCGCGCCCGGCACCACTGACGCCCGACTTGCAATCGGCGATCAGGCGCGAGGTATCGGCGATACCGGCCTCCAGCAGTGGCAGGAAACCCAGCTGGGTTGCAGTGGGGTAGCAACCCGGTACGGCGATCAGGCGTGCCTGGCGAATCTGCTCGCGATTTACCTCGGGCAAGCCGTAGACCGCATCCTTGAGCAGCTCCGGCGCACCGTGCGGCTGACCGTACCATTTAGCCCACTCATCGGCATCCTGCAGACGGAAGTCCGCAGACAGGTCGATCACCTTGGTGCCTGCCGCCAGCAGTTCACCCGCCAGCGCATGGGCGACACCGTGAGGCGTAGCGAAGAAGACCACGTCGCAGGCAGCCAGGGTTTTCACGTCTGGCACGCTGAACGCCAGGCCGTCGTAATGACCACGCAGGTTCGGGTACATATCGGCAACCGCCAGGCCGGCTTCGGAGCGCGAAGTAATGACCGCCACCTCAGCCTGTGGATGCTGTGCCAACAGACGCAGCAGCTCTACCCCGGTGTAACCCGTGCCGCCAACGATACCGACCTTGACCATAACGCGTGCCCCTTATCAACGAACCTACAGGAAAGCCCACGATAATAGGGGGCCTGAAACACCCCCACAACTGTTGAGATGGCCCACCAGGCGCCTAGCCACTACTATCTGACGACCGTGAACCCTGAAGGAACTCAACTCCATGCTTTTTCTCTGGATCAAAGCGCTGCATATCGTCAGCGTGGTCTGCTGGTTTGCCGGGCTGTTCTACCTGCCCCGCCTGTTTGTCTATCACGCACAAAGCCAGGACAGTATCAGCCAGGAGCGCTTCGTCACCATGGAGCGCAAGCTGTACCGCGGCATCATGCTCCCGTCGATGATCGCCACCCTGGTCTTCGGCGTCTGGCTGATGAGCCTGACCCCGGGCTTCCTTAGCCAAGGCTGGATGCACGCCAAGCTCACGCTGGTCATCTTGCTGATCGGCTACCACCACATGTGCGGCGCCCAGCTCAAGCGCTTCGCCCGCGGTGAAAACACCCGCAGTCACGTGTTCTACCGTTGGTTCAACGAAGTGCCAGTGCTGATTCTGCTGGCCATTGTAATTCTGGTGGTGGTCAAACCGTTCTAACCTAAACCTTCACTCAGCCTCGGGAAATCTGCCATGTCTTTGCCTGCCCTGCTCGACCAACGTTTGCGTCTGCCGGTGGTTGCGGCACCGATGTTTCTGATCTCCAACCCGCAACTGGTACTGGCCTGTTGCGCTAACGGAGTCGTCGGTAGTTTCCCGGCGCTGAATCAACGCGACAGTAACGGCTTCAAGGCCTGGCTCGAAGAAATCGAAACTGGCCTGGCCGCGTTGGACAATCCGGCACCCTACGCCGTCAACCTGATCGTGCATCAGAGCAATCCACGCCTGCAGGCAGACCTGGCGTTGTGCGTCGAACACAAGGTACCCATCGTCATCACCAGCCTCGGTGCGGTGAAGGAACTGGTTGATGCCGTGCATAGTTATGGTGGTCTGGTGTTCCATGACGTGACCACCCGCCGACATGCCGAGAAAGCCGCCGAAGCCGGGGTCGATGGTCTGATTGCCGTCGCCGCGGGCGCTGGCGGCCATGCCGGCACCTGGAGCCCTTTCGCGCTGATTGCCGAGATTCGCCAGTTCTTCGACAAAACCCTACTGCTGGCCGGTTGTATCAACCGCGGCCATGAAATCCTCGCCGCGCAGTTGCTCGGCGCTGACCTGGCCTATCTGGGTACGCGCTTTATCGCCACTCACGAAAGCCACGCTCCAGGCCCCTACAAAGAAATGATGCTCCAGGCCAAGGCAGCCGATATCATCCACACCGCTGCGGTTTCCGGGGTGCCTGCCAGTTTCATGCGTCAGAGCCTGGAGAACGCCGGATTCGACATGGCCGCGCTGCGCAGCCACACCGAAACCAAGCTCAAACCCATTGATGACGAGGCCAAGGCCTGGAAGACCGTCTGGTCTGCGGGGCAAGGTGTCGGCGCCATCGATGCACTTAGCTCTGTTGAGCAACTGGTTGCCCGCCTTGATGCTGAGTATCGTCAGGCGCAAGGCTCGGCAGCAACCCTGAGCCAGCGCTGGCCGGGGTGACTGCTGTAAACTGAACGCTTTGGCTACTTCCCGACTGGAGAACTGCATGACCCGTTACGCCATGATCACCGGTGCCTCCAGTGGCCTGGGCCTGGCACTGGCCGAGGCACTGGCACGTCGGGGACGCAATCTGATCCTGGTGGCCCGCCAACGAGATCCTCTGGAAAGTATCGCCATCGAGTTGACTCAGCGCTTCGGTGTCGAAGTGCTGTTTCGCGCCTGCGACCTGGGTGAACCCCTGCGTCTGTCCGGGTTCCTGCTGGAGCTGGAAGAAAGCGAGCGACACATCGATCTGCTGGTCAATTGCGCAGGCATTCGCACCTACGGGCCGTTCCTGGCCCAGGAGTGGGGTGACGAGCAGGACCTGATCGAGGTGAACATCCTCGCCCTCACCCGTCTTTGCCACGCCCTGGGCAATGCCATGGCCGTCCAGGGTGGCGGGCAGATTCTCAATGTCGCATCCCTAGCAGCGTTCGCTCCCGGTCCCTGGATGAGCAGTTATGCAGCGAGCAAGGCCTATGTCCTGCACTTCTCCGAAGGGCTGCGCGAAGAACTCAAACGCACCGGCATCAAGGTCTCGGTCCTGTGCCCGGGCCCGGTTCGCTCGCCGCTGCGCAACATCCCTCGCCTGGAAAAGGGCCAACGCTGCCTGAGCTCCGAGGAAGTGGCGCTGTACACCGTTCGCGCGCTGGACAAGAACCGTGCGTTGATCATTCCAGGCCGGCGCAATCGCTGGCTGGCATTCATCCCGCGAATCTTGTCGCGCTGGATCACGCGCAAGCTGGCAGGCGCCATTAACCAGGCCTATTGCCCGCGCTGACTACGCGGCGCTGGGCGCCAACACCCAGCCTGAGTACACTCAGGCCCGATCCCTCACATGGAGCAACCGTAGTGGAAACTCTGTTCACCAAGATCATCAACCGGGAAATCCCGGCCAAGATCATCTACGAGGACGACCAGGTTCTGGCCTTCCACGATATCGCCCCACAGGCACCGGTGCATTTTCTGGTCATTCCGAAAAAGCCCATCCGCACACTCAATGACCTGACCGAAGAAGACAAGGGCCTGGCAGGACACATCCTGTTCACTGCCCAGCGTCTGGCCAAGGAACTGGGCTGTGAAGAAGGTTTCCGCGTAGTCATGAACTGCAATGAACTGGGTGGCCAGACGGTCTACCACATCCATATGCACGTCCTTGGCCAGCGTCAGATGCACTGGCCGCCGGGCTGATCCAGGGCAAGCCCGAAGATCTCGATTGCGGTAAACTGTCGGGCACATTCTTGCGGAGGTGCCCGATGGCTACCGAACGTCACTATTCGCCGCTCGACCGCTTGTTGTTGCAGGCCGATACCGCCATGCGCACCTTGCTGCCCTTCAGCGGCCAACCCGCCCGCCCGTCGCCGGCCATCATCCAGCCGGATGTCACCCTGGACGATACCCAGACCCGCCACGTGGCCGGACTGATGCGTATCAACCATACCGGTGAGGTCTGCGCCCAAGCGCTCTATCAGGGTCAGGCGCTGACCGCCAAGCTGCCACAAGTGCGCAAGGCCATGGAGCATGCTGCCGAAGAAGAAATCGATCACCTGGCCTGGTGCGAACAGCGTATCCGCCAGCTTGGCAGCCACCCAAGCGTACTCAACCCGCTGTTCTACGGCATGTCGTTTGGCATTGGTGCGCTAGCTGGCCTGGTAAGCGACAAGGTCAGCCTGGGTTTCGTCGCCGCCACCGAACATCAGGTGTGCAAACATCTGGACGAGCACCTGGAACAGATTCCTGCCGAGGATGAAAAATCCCGGGCTATTCTGGAACAGATGCGCGTCGACGAAGAACAGCACGCCGAATCGGCCCTGGAGGCTGGCGGCTTCCGCTTCCCTGCCCCCGTGCGCTTTGGCATGAGCCTGATGGCCAAGGTCATGACCAAGAGCACTTATCGTATCTAGGATCTGCCATGACAGAACGCTTCGATGCCAAGGACCTGGCCCGCGCTGTCAGCGCAGGCGTTCTGAATCCGGGCCAGGATCAGGCCCTGCTTGAGTTCCTCAAGCGCCAGCCAGAGACCCGGGCCAGTTTCCAGCTGGCCCACGTCGCCTTCTATTTCGGTGCATTGCTGATCATGGCCGCCATGGGCTGGTTGCTCAGCGAAGCGTGGATGCGCATTGGCGACAGCGCACTGCTGCTCATTGCCCTGGCGTACATCGGTGGCCTTACTCTGGTCGGCCTGCTCATGCAGCACCGCGGCCATATCATTCCCGCCGGCGTGCTGGGCGCGGTTGCGGTGAGCATCGTGCCGCTGGCGGTATTCGCGGTAGAACGCCTTACCGGTTTCTGGCCGCTGGACGACGATCAAAGCAAGTACCACAACTACTACACCTACGTGCAGGGCGGCTGGTTGCTGATGGAAGCGGCAACCGTGGTTGCTGGCCTGCTGATGCTGCGTCTGATCCCCTTCCCGTTCATCGTCATGCCAATCGCCGGAGCGCTGTGGTTCATGTCCATGGACCTCAGCGAATGGTTCTACGGTGACACCTTCAACTGGGACCAGCGCCTCACCGTGTCACTGTGGTTCGGCCTGGCGGTGCTTCTGGTGTTTCTGCTGGTTGATGGTCGCACCGAGCAGGACTATGCCTTCTGGGGTTATCTGGCCGGGCTGTTGGCGTTCTGGCTAGGGTTGAGTCTGATGGAGAGCGACAGCGAGCTGAACAAAGCGCTCTATTGCCTGATCAACCTGGGCCTGATGGGGCTCGCAGTACTGTTGCGCAGGCCGCTGTTCATGGTCTTCGGGGCCATGGGCGTGGCAGCGTACCTGGGTTACCTGTCGTACGAAGTGTTCGCCGAGTCCCTGTTGTTCCCGGTGGTGCTGACCTTGATCGGCCTGGGTGTGATCGGCCTGGGCGTGCTGTACCAGAAGCACCGTGAAGATCTGAGTGCACGACTTCGCGCGCAGATACCTGATCGTCTGGTGCAGATGCTGCCAGGACTGCGCCGTTGAGGGCTCACCTGTTTACCCTGCGGTTGCTGCAAAGTCTGGGCTTGGTACTGATTGCTTATCTGTTCGTCTGTTTGATGACCGCCGAGATCACCCAATCTTCGTTCAGCCTGAAACTACCCAGCCTGATTGATCCTGGCAGCGACAGCACGATTGAGCTACTGCTGTTCACAGTACCAGGACAGTTGCTGTTCCTGCTGCTCGGCTGTTTTATCCACAGGCGTCGATTGCTCGGCAGCGCCTTTGTGCTGCTTGCCACAATGCCCGCGCTGCTGCAGTGCCTGCTGTTCGCTGAAACCTTCGGCAATACCTGGAGCAGCACGGAGATTCTCGGGTTACTGGGCTTTAACCTGCCATGGTTGCTGCTGGCGCTGGTTCCCGGGTTGGCTCTGCTCATGGCACTGGAGTATTGGCCCGGATCACGCCAGGCAGCATGAAAAGGGGCCCTTACAGGCCCCTTTTTATTTCAACCGAGCTCGACGATCTCGTAGCTGTGGGTGATTTCAACACCCGCCCGGCCGAGCATGATCGACGCCGAACAGTACTTCTCAGCCGACAGCTCTACGGCACGCTTGACCTGAGCGTCCTTGAGCCCGCGGCCCTTGACCACGAAGTTCAGGTGGATCTTGGTAAACACCTTCGGATCCTCGCCGGCGCGTTCGGCCTCGAGGAAGGCTTCGCAGCTTTCCACCGCCTGGCGGGATTTTTTCAGAATGCTGACTACATCGAAGTTGCTGCAGCCGCCCAGACCCAGCAAGAGCATTTCCATGGGCCGCACACCCAGGTTGCGCCCGCCGGCCTCGGGAGGACCGTCCATGACCACAACATGGCCACTACCCGATTCGCCGAGAAACATGGCTTCACCTGCCCACTGGATACGCGCCTTCATCATCCGGACTCCCTTGCTTGAAAAAAGGCTGCCAGCTTAGACCCTGAAGGGCTGGCGGAAAAGCTCAAGCGTGCGGCTAATTCTGCCGATACAAGAACAAGTGTCTGATAAGCTGACGCCAAATCACTGGCACCTTTCGCCAGACTATCTATAAAAGTGTACAAGCGTTGCCTCTTACCGGGATTCAGCCATGGTTGCCTCAGCCCTTCCAGCCAAGATCAAGAACATCGACAAGCTACTCGCGCATTGCCAGCGGCGCCGCTTTGCGGCCAAGAGCAATATCATCTGTGCCGGCGACAAGGCCGATACACTGTCGTTCATCGTCAAAGGTTCGGTGACGATCCTGATCGAGGACGACGATGGTCATGAGATGATCATTGCCTACCTCAACAGCGGGGACTTTTTCGGTGAGCTAGGACTGTTCGAGCCTACCGGGCAGGAGCAAACGCGTAGCGCCTGGGTACGGGCAAAGAGCGAATGTGAAGTGGCAGAAATCAGCTACGAGAAATTCCGCGAACTGGCACGCCAGGACCCGGACATTCTCTATGCCTTGGGCAGTCAGATGGCCCAGCGGTTACGCAACACCACCCGCAAGGTCGGCGACCTGGCATTTTTCGATGTCACCGGACGCGTTGCCCGCTGCTTGCTGGAGCTGTGCAAGCAACCGGATGCCATGACCCACCCCGACGGTATGCAGATCAAGATCACCCGTCAGGAGATTGGTCGTATCGTTGGCTGTTCGCGGGAGATGGTCGGGCGCGTCCTCAAGGATCTTGAGGAGCGCAGCCTGGTTCACGTCAAGGGCAAAACCATGGTGGTTTTCGGCACCCGCTAGTCGCGAGCGATGCCTTTGATCACTTCGGCATAGGCCTGACCGAGGCGTTCGAGCAGCGGCGCCTCGGGCATCACTTCATGCAAGGCGATATGGCTGTCGGCCAGGCAGCGCTGCTCCAGCTCGCAGCATTCGTTGAAACGGTTGACCGCCGCCACCATCGACTCGCGCTCGTTGTCCAGCAACAGGGCGCCATGCACCAGCACCACCGGACGTTTGCCGCCCAGGCCCTGACGCCAGCGCTGAGCGGTACCCACCAGTTTGCGGCCATTCAGGTTGACGTTGTAGCGCCCATCACAGAACGCTCCTTCAATTTCACCCACCGAGGCCAGCCCGCCCCATTCGCGCAATACATCGCACAAAGGCAGACACAACCGCTCGTAGGCGTTTTCGATGCGTCCATGGTCGCCTTCGCTGCGCGGTGCCACATAGACCAGGGCGATATTGATCACCGCTGGCGATTGCGGCACCGGCTCGCCCCCTGTCTCACGCAACAAAACCGGCCACCCGGCAATCGCCAGCTCCGCACAGGCCGCTTCGAAGCCTTCCAGGCGGCTCATACGTCGCGGCATGACCAGCGCGCGGTCGGTTGGGCGCCAGAACAACAGGCCATATTCCTGCTCACCCTTGCACACCGCAGCCAGCAGATCCTGCTCGGCATGCAAGCCGGCCTCGACAGTCACATCCACTAATTGATCAGTCATCGCAATAACCTTGAAGATACAAAAAAGCCGGCAATGCCGGCTTCAGAGTTGAATCAGTCCAGTCCTGGCACCAGATTCTGCACCGCTCGCTCAGGGAAAAACAGGCGCTGCAGCTCCAGCCCCGGGTGCTCGGCGCGCATGAACGCTTCACCGACCAGGAACGAGTAAACCTCGTTGATTTCCATCAGCTCGACATCCGCGCGGTTGAGGATACCGCTCTCGGTGATAGCCAGACGGTCGCGAGGAATACGCGGCAACAAATCGAGCGTGGTTTCCAGGCTGACTTCGAAGGTATGCAGGTTGCGGTTGTTAACGCCGACCAGCGGGGTATCGAGGGTTTTCAGCGCCCGCTCCAGCTCATCGCCGTCGTGCACTTCGACCAGCACGTCCAGGCCTACACTTTTCGCCGTGGCAGCCAGCTCGGCCATCTTCACATCGTCCAGCGCCGAGACAATCAACAATACGCAGTCGGCGCCCAAGGCGCGGGCTTCAACGATCTGATAAGGATCGATCATGAAGTCCTTGCGGATTACCGGCAGTTGGCACGCCGCGCGGGCCTGCTGCAGGTAGACATCGGCACCCTGGAAGTAGTCGACGTCGGTCAATACCGACAGGCAGGTCGCCCCACCCTTTTCGTAGCTGACGGCGATTTCGGCCGGTACGAAGTTTTCACGGATCACGCCCTTGCTCGGCGAAGCCTTCTTGATCTCGGCAATCACTGCAGGCTGCTTGCGCTTGGCCTGTTCGATCAGCGCCTTGGCAAAACCGCGTGGCGCATTGGCAGTGGCAGCCAGGCGCTCAAGCTCGGCAAGGCTGACCCGGGCGCTGCGCTCGGCAACTTCCTGGACCTTGCGCGCCAGAATGTTTTCCAGAACTGTCGGTACACTCATCCTTCATTCTCCAGCTTGAATACCGCGGTGAAAGCGCCCAGCTCTTCGAGTTTTTCCCGGGCAAGGCCGGTGTGCAGTGCGTCGTGGGCAAGCTCGACACCTTGCTTGAGGGTCATGGCATGGTCGGCAGCATAAAGTGCGGCACCGGCGTTGAGCACGATCATTTCCGCAGCCTTCTGGCCATTTTCAGTCTTGCGGCGCCCCAAGGCATCGCGAATCAGCTCCAGGGATTTGGCCGGACTCTCGACCGCCAGGCCATGCAGGCTCTGGCTCTTCATGCCGAGGTCTTCGGGTTCGACCCAGTACTCGGTGATCTGGTCATTCTTGAGTTCGGCGACAAAGGTCGGTGCAGCCAGGCTGAACTCGTCCAGACCGTCTTTGGAGTGCACCACCAGCACATGTTTGCTGCCCAGGCGCTGCAACACTTCGGCCAGCGGCCGGCACAAGGCCTGGGTGAATACACCGACCACCTGGTGCTTCACACCGGCCGGATTCGTAAGCGGGCCAAGCATGTTGAACAAGGTGCGCAGGCCCAGGTCACGACGCGGGCCAGCGGCGTACTTCATCGCCTTGTGGTGGGTCTGGGCAAACATGAAGCCGATACCGACACTGTCGATGCAGCGCGCAACCTGAACGGGTGTCAGGTTCAGATAGATACCGGCAGCTTCCAGCAGATCAGCGCTGCCGCTCTTGCCTGAGACGGCACGGTTGCCATGTTTGGCCACGGTGCAGCCGGCCGCAGCAACGACGAAGGCCGAAGCGGTGGAAACGTTGAAGATGTTGGCGCCATCACCACCGGTACCAACGACATCGACCACTTGATCGAGGGTGTTGAGCTCAACTTTGTCGGCCAGCTCGCGCATCACCGACACCGCACCGACAATTTCGTCGATGCTCTCGCTTTTCATGCGCATGCCCATCATGAAGGCGCCGATCTGCGCTTCACTGCATTGGCCAGTCATGATTTCGCGCATCACATCGCGCATTTCTTCGGTGCTCAAGTCCAGGTGGCCGACGATGCGGCTGAGCGCGCTCTTGATATCCATGATCGATCCTTAGCGGCGGCCGCCGGTCTGTTTGAGGAAGTTGGCGAACAGCTCGTGGCCCTGCTCGGTAAGGATCGACTCGGGGTGGAACTGCACCCCTTCGATGTTCAGCGTTTTGTGGCGCAAGCCCATGATTTCGTCTACCGAGCCGTCCTCCAGCGCAGTCCAGGCGGTCAGTTCCAGGCACTCGGGCAAGGTTTCGCGCTTGACCACCAGCGAGTGGTAGCGGGTTACGGTCAGCGGGTTGTTCAGACCGGCGAACACGCCCAGGTCTTTGTGGAACACCGGGCTGGTCTTGCCGTGCATGACCTGGCGCGCACGCACCACGTCGCCACCGAAGGCCTGACCAATGGACTGGTGGCCCAGGCAGACGCCGAGAATCGGCAGCTTGCCGGCAAAATGCAGGATGGCTTCGATGGAAACCCCGGCCTCGGTCGGGGTGCACGGGCCTGGGGAAACCACGATGCGCTCGGGGTTCAGGGCTTCGATCTGGGCGATGGTCAGCTCGTCGTTGCGAATGACCTTGACCTCTGCACCCAACTCGCCGAGGTATTGCACGACGTTGTAGGTGAAAGAGTCATAGTTGTCGATCATCAGTAGCATCTGGGTTCAACCTCTAAAATCAATGTCGCCGGGTGGACAGGCGTGGAGTTCGATCAGCTGCGCGGCGTTTGTTCAGCCAGCGCCACCGCCCGGAACATCGCCCGGCGTTTGTTGATGGTTTCTTCCCATTCCAGTGCAGGCACCGAGTCGGCGACGATGCCGCCACCGGCCTGTACGTGCAGTTCGCCATCCTTGATGACCGCCGTGCGAATCGCGATGGCCGTGTCCATGTTGCCGTTCCAGGCAAAGTAACCGACCGCTCCCCCGTAGACGCCGCGTTTGACCGGTTCAAGCTCGTCGATGATTTCCATGGCACGGATCTTCGGCGCCCCGGACAAGGTACCAGCGGGCAGGATGGCGCGTAGCGCATCCATGGCGCTCAGGCCTTCTTTCAGTTCACCGGTAACGTTGGAAACGATGTGCATGACGTTGGAATAGCGCTCGATCACCATTTTCTCGGTGACCTTGACCGTACCGGTTGCCGACACACGACCGGCGTCGTTACGACCCAGGTCGATGAGCATCAGGTGCTCGGCAATTTCCTTGTCGTCCGACAGCAGGTCTTCTTCCAGCGCCCGGTCCGCTTCTTCCGTCGCGCCACGCGGGCGGGTGCCGGCGATCGGGCGCACGGTGACCAGATTATCTTCGACCCGCACCAGCACTTCTGGCGAACTGCCCACCACGTGGAAGTCACCGAAATTGAAGAAGTACATGTACGGTGTCGGGTTAAAGCAACGCAGCGCCCGGTACAGGTCGATTGGCGCTGCCTTGAAGTCGATCGACATTCGCTGCGACGGCACCACCTGCATGCAGTCACCGGCCAGGATGTACTCCTTGATGGTATCGACCGCACGTTCGTAGTCGCTCTGGGTGAAGCTGGAGCGGAAGGTTGGTTCGGCGGCTTGCGGGCCACCCAGTTCCAGGCCACGACGTGGTGTAATCGGCTGACGCAGTTGTTCGAGCAGGCCTTCCAGGCGTGCCAGGCCGTTTTCGTATGCCTGTTCCTGAGCGGGATCGACCAGCACGATGGCGTGCATCTTGCCCGCCAGGTTGTCGAACACCACCACGGCGTCCGACACCATCAGCAGGATGTCCGGTACACCCAGCGGATCCGGGTTCGGACACTTGCCCAGGCGTTTCTCGACATAGCGCACGCAGTCGTAGCCGAAGTAGCCAACCAGACCACCGTTGAAGCGCGGCAGACCGGCAATGGTCGGTACGTTGTAGCGTTCTTTGAAGGACTCGACGAAGGCCAGCGGGTCTTCTACGTCGTGACGCTCGATCTCGTCGCCGTCATGGGTGATCCGCACCTGATGGTCATGTACGCGCAGCACGGTGCGGCACGGCAAGCCAATGATCGAGTAGCGCCCCCACTTCTCACCGCCCTGCACCGATTCGAGCAGGTAGGAGTTGGGTTGGTCGGCCAGTTTCAGGTAGATCGACAGCGGCGTGTCGAAGTCGGCCAGCGTCTCGCAGGCCAGGGGAATACGGTTGTAGCCGGCAGCGGCCAGGCGCAGGAATTCTTCGCGGGTCATGATAGCCTCGTGGCAAACAGCAAATGGTCAGACAGGCAAACGGGCCGGCAACGGCCGGCAGAGAACAGTCAGGCGCGCCAACGCCAACGGGCCAGGGCCTTGATGACTTTCATCCAGAGTTTGCTGGTAACCGCCACGATGGAATCTCGATCTTTGGGGGAATTAACGTCAGCCAACGTTATCCCAGTGGCCGCATCTAAGCAACCGGGCAACAGCGCACGCAGGTCATCGATGACCAGGCACGGTGCTTCATCACTGATCGGCCGCCCATGGTTGTAACCATAGGTCAGGCCCACGCACTTGACCCCGGCAGCCTTGGCGGCCAGCACGTCACTGCGCGAATCACCGACGAACAGCGCTTCTTCAGCCGCCACGCCGGCCATTTTCATGACGAACAACAATGCCGCCGGATCAGGTTTTTTCTGCGGCAGGGTGTCGCCACCGATGATCCAGCGGAAATAGCGGCCAATCTTCATCTGGTCAAGCAACGGCGCGACAAAGCGCTCCGGCTTGTTGGTGATCAGGGCCATTTCCACGCCCTGCTTGTGCAGCCACTTGAGGGTGTCACGCACACCGGGGTAAACCACGGTCAGTTGGTGGTTATCCGCATAGGCCTGCATGAACAACTCAAGGCCCTTCTGCGCCTCGTCTTCATCGACGCCGGCGTGGTCCAGGCCTCCGGCCAGGGCCCGGCGCACCAGCACCGGGGCACCGTTGCCGACCCAGTGGCGCACCGCCTCCAGCCCTGCGGGCTTGCGCCCCATTTCGAGCAGCATGTGATCCACCGCTGCGGCCAGGTCAGGGACAGAATCGATCAGGGTACCGTCCAGATCGAACATCACCAGCCTGGGCAACGCCCCGGGGAACAGCTGCTCGAAGCCACTCATGGACGAGCCAGGGCCAGTTCGGCATGCATCTTGGCAATGACCTCCTGGTAGTTCGGGGTGTTGAAGATCGCCGAACCGGCAACGAAGGTGTCGGCACCTGCGGCAGCGATCTCACGAATGTTGTTCACATTCACCCCACCGTCGATTTCCAGACGGATATCGCGACCGCTGGCATCGATCAGTGCGCGGGCTTCGCGCAGCTTGTCGAGGGTGCCGGGAATGAACTTCTGACCACCAAAGCCTGGGTTGACGCTCATCAACAGGATCATGTCGACCTTGTCCATCACGTACTTGAGGGTGTCGAGCGGGGTTGCCGGGTTGAACACCAGGCCGGCCTTGCAACCACCGTCACGAATCAACTGTAGTGAACGATCGATGTGCAGGGTGGCTTCCGGATGGAAGGTAATGTAGCTGGCGCCAGCGTCGATGAAGTCGCCGATGATGCGGTCGACCGGGCTGACCATCAGGTGCACATCGATCGGCGCGGTGATGCCGTATTTGCGCAATGCGGTGCAGACCATAGGGCCGATGGTCAGGTTCGGTACGTAGTGGTTGTCCATTACGTCGAAGTGGACGATGTCGGCACCAGCGGCCAGCACATTGTCGACTTCCTCACCCAGGCGAGCGAAATCGGCAGAAAGAATCGAGGGGGCAATAGCGTAGGGCTGCATGGCGCACCTGTAGGGCAGAATCACGGTGGCGCGCATTGTACCTCAGGGAAACGGTCACCGGCTGACCGTGACAAAAAGTTCAGCCCACCGGGGGAAAACCCCCCCCCCCCCCCCCCCCGGTGGGAGCGGGCTTGCCCCGCGATAAATTCAACCCGGCTGCTGAGTCCGCAGTTTTTCACTACGCCCACGTAGCCATTCCAAGGTCAGCAACAAGAGGACCGAGAACGCGATCAGCAGGGTCGCCGCCGCGGCAATGGTCGGGCTGAGGTTCTCGCGGATACCGCTGAACATCTGCCGAGGCAGGGTTGCCTGTTCAGGGCCGGCAAGGAACAGGGTCACCACCACTTCGTCGAACGAGGTGGCGAAGGCAAACAGCGCGCCGGAAATCACCCCGGGGGCAATCAGCGGCAAGGTCACCCGGCGGAAGGCGGTCAGTGGCGAGGCGCCAAGGCTGGCCGCCGCACGCACCAGGTTGTGGTTGAAGCCCTGCAGGGTTGCCGACACGGTGATGATGACGAACGGCACACCCAGCACCGCATGCACCAGGATCAGCGAAATGAAGCTGTTACCCATGCCCAGCGGGGCGAAGAACAGGTAGCTGGCCACACCGATGATCACCACAGGCACCACCATCGGCGAAATTACCAGGGCCATGATCAGCGACTTGCCCGGGAAATCGCCGCGGGTCAGGCCGATCGAGGCCAGGGTACCGAAGATCATCGCCAGCACGGTCGCCGCCGGGGCGACGATAATGCTGTTCTTCAACGCTCGCATCCACTCCGCTGAGGCGAAGAAGTCGTGATACCACTGCAGCGAAAAACCTTGTAGCGGGTAGACCAGGAAGCTGCCGGAGTTGAACGACAGTGGAATGATCACCAGCACCGGCAACACCAGGAACAACAGGATCAGCCCGCAGAGGATGCGCAAGCTGTAGAACCAGACCCGTTCGACGGGTGACATGTAAGGGCTCAGCATGACAACGCTCCTCAGCTCAGACGCAGGCGGCTGGCGCCGACCAGCCAGCTATAGATCAGGTACAAAATCACGGTAGCGAGCAGCAGCAAGCCGCCCAATGCTGTAGCCATGCCCCAGTTGATGCTGGTGTTGGTGTAGAACGCCACGAAGTAGCTAACCATCTGATCGTTCGGGCTGCCGAGCAGCGCCGGGGTGATGTAGTAGCCGATGGCCAGGATGAACACCAGCAGACAGCCCGCCCCTACACCTGCATAGGTCTGCGGGAAGTACACCCGCCAGAAGCTGGTGAATGGGTGGCAGCCCAGCGAGATGGCTGCACGCATGTAGGTGGGCGAGATGCCCTTCATCACGCTATAGATCGGCAGGATCATGAACGGCAACAGAATGTGCACCATGGAGATGTACACACCGGTGCGGTTGAACACCAGCTCCAGCGGCTTGTCGATGATGCCCAGGGCCATCAGTGCACTGTTGATCAAGCCGCCCGATTGCAGCAGCACGATCCAGGCGGCAACCCGAACCAGGATCGACGTCCAGAACGGCAGCAGCACCAGGATCATCAGCAGGTTGCTCTGCCGGGTTGGCAAGTTGGCCAGGAGGTACGCCAGCGGGTAGGCCAGCACCAGGCAGATGGCGGTGATGACGAAGCCCATCCACAGGGTCCGGGTAAAGATATCCAGGTAAATGGACTGGTCCGGGGTGGCCTTGGCCAGCTCGCCGAGGTCATCAATACGATGGTCCAGGGCCGCCAACAGGTAAAACGGTGTGACGCTACTGGTGTTACGGCGGATCGCCTGCCAGTAGGCCGGATCGCCCCAGCGCTCGTCCAGTTCCTGCAGTGCTTCTTTATAGGAAGCCGGCTCGGTCTTGAACGGCAAGGCTCGGGCGGTTTTTGCCAGCAGGCTGCGATAGCCGGCCAGCTCCATGTTCAGACGCTTGGAGGTGTCACCCAGGGTCTGGTTCTTGCGCGCCTGGCCGAGGTCTTCGCTCAGTGCCTTGTACACCGGCTCACCTGGCAGCCCCTTACCGTCCCACTGCGCTACCGCAGTAACGGTCTGCGGCAAGCCGGTGACCACTTCCGGGTTGCCGACGCTCTTGTAGAGCAGCGCGGCAATCGGCACCAGGAAAACCAGCAGCAGGAACAGCGCCAGCGGCGCGATCAGGGCTTGCGCCTTCCAGCGGTTGACCCGCTCGGCACGCGCCAGACGCTGCTTGAGGGTGGAACCGGCGCCTTCATTGAGGGGCACTGCGATGGCCATAGCGAACTCCGAAATCTTGAGAACAGGGAGCGTCGGCCACACACCGACGCTCCATCAGCCGACCTTACTTGGCAGCCCAGGCGTTGAAGCGTTGCTCCAGCTGCTCGCTGTTGTCAGCCCAGAAGGCGACGTCAATCTGCACCTGGTTGGCGATGTTTTCCGGGGTGGTCGGCATGTCTTTCTTGATTTCGTCGGAGAGCAGGCTCACCGCTTTGGAATTGGCCGGACCGTAGGCGATGTTTTCCGAGTAGGTCTTCTGCTGCTCAGGTTGGACTGAGTAAGCGATGAACTTCTTGGCGTCTTCAGCATTCTTCGCGCCTTTCGGAATGGCCCAGGCGTCGAAGTCGTAGATACCGCCGTTCCACACCACCTTCAGGTTGCTTTCTTTCTGCACTGCGGCGATCCGGCCGTTGTAGGCCGAGCTCATCACCACGTCACCCGAGGCCAGGTACTGTGGCGGCTGAGCGCCGGCTTCCCACCACTGGATGCTTGGCTTGAGTTCGTCGAGTTTCTTGAAGGCGCGGTCCTGGCCTTCCTTGGTGCCGAGTACCTTGTAGACATCTTTCGGCGCAACACCGTCGGCCATCAGGGCGAATTCCAGGGTGTACTTGGCGCCTTTGCGCAGGCCACGCTTGCCCGGGAACTGCTTGGTGTCCCAGAAATCGGCCCAGCTGGTCGGTGCGGTTTTCAGTTTGTCGGCGTTGTAGGCCATCACCGTGGACCACACGAAGAAGCCCACGCCGCACGGCTGGATGGCACCTGGAACATAGTCAGCCTCGTCGCCGAACAGCGCCGGATCGAGCTCCTCGAACATGCCTTCGTCACAGCCGCGCGCCAGCTCTGGCGACTCGACTTCAACCAGGTTCCAGGACACGCTCTTGGTGTCGACCATGGCTTTGACCTTGGCCATTTCACCGTTGTATTCACCCGCAACGATCTTGCCGTTGCCGGCCTTTTCCCATGGCTCGTAGAACGCTTTGGTCTGGGCTGCCTTGTTGGCGCCACCGAACGAGATCACGGTCAGGTCGGCCGCCGCCATGGCCTGGCCCGCCGCAAACAGCCCCAGGGTCAGCGCGGTCAACTTCAAGTGCTTTAGCATTATTATTCTCTCCACAGTACAGGGTTGGTGAAGCAAACCTTCAGTTGGCTTCCTGGATCGGATCAAGCGCGCGGGCGTGCTCCACTTCCCAGCCAAGCGGTACCACATCGCCCACGGCCAAGGCCGGGTCGAGTTCGGCAATCGGCTGCTTCACGAAGAAATCGGCCTTGCCGCAGACTTCCAGGCGGACCCGTACGTGGTCGCCCAGGTAGATGAATTCGGCTACCCGGCCAGAGAAACGGTTAACGCAACTTTCGCTGTGACCGTTCAGGCGTACGCGCTCGGGGCGAATCGAAAGCGTGACCGGTTCACCGCTCTGGCCGACATTGACTGCCAATGCCTCGACCTTCTCACCGCGGGCCAGTTGCACCAGGCAACGCTCACCGTCCTGACTGATCAGGCGGCCATTGATACGGTTGTTTTCACCGATGAAGTTGGCGACGAAGGTGTTCTTCGGCTCTTCATAAAGGGTGCGCGGGTCGGCGATCTGCTGGATCTCGCCCTGGTGGAATACCGCCACGCGATCAGACATGGTCAGCGCTTCGCCCTGGTCATGGGTCACATACACCACAGTGACACCCAGACGCTGATGCAGGTGCTTGATCTCCATCTGCATGTGTTCACGCAGTTGCTTGTCGAGCGCGCCGAGCGGTTCATCCATCAGCACCAGCTGCGGCTCGAACACCAGCGCCCGGGCCAGGGCCACACGCTGTTGCTGGCCACCAGACAGTTGACCGGGGTAGCGTTTGGCGAACGCATCGAGCTGGACCATGTTCAACACGCGTTTGACCCGCTCGCTGATGTCGGTCTTGCTCAGGTTGCGCACACTCAAGGGAAAGGCCAGGTTCTCGGCCACGGTCATGTGCGGGAACAGGGCGTAGTTCTGGAATACCATGCCGATGTCGCGCTTGTGCGGTGGCACGTTGTTGATCGAGCGCCCGGCCAGCTGGATCTCGCCGGCTGTCGGGGTCTCGAAGCCTGCCAGCATCATCAGGCTGGTGGTCTTGCCGGAGCCGGAGGGGCCGAGCAAGGTCAGGAACTCGCCTTTGCGAATATCCAGATTGAGGTCTTTGACGATCAACGTTTCGCCGTCATAGCTCTTCTGCACACCGCGGAAGCTGACCAGCACTTCGCCGGCTGCAGCGCTCGAATTCACCTCACTCATACCCGTACCTTCTTATTGGATGACTGCCGTGCTGACAGCCTAGTGAAGGGGCGAGGCGGCGCAAATCGGGGGTGGAGAGAGATTGGTATCAGCAGGATGGAAGGCTTGGGGTAGGGATTGCCCTACAAGGATGGCGTTTACGGGTATGACATCGCGGGGCAAGCCCGCTTCCACAGCCCCGCGATGTCGCAAACAGAACATTCAGAGCAATTTGTGCTCCATGGCGTACTTCACCAGCTCCGCCAGTGAGTTCACATTGAGCTTCTGCATCAAACGCGCTTTGTGGGTGCTGATGGTCTTGTTGCTCAGCGCCAGCTGCTGGGCAATGTCATTGACATTGGCCCCTTGGGCCAAACGTTCGAACACCGAAAACTCGCGCTCCGACAGCAGAGAATGCAGGGGCCGGGCATCAGTCAATCCAACCTCGAAAACCATGCGGTCAGCCAGGTCCGGATCAATGTAACGACCGCCGCCAGCTACCCGCCGAATGGCCGTCAACAACAAGGCCGGATCGCTGTCCTTGGTCGCGTAGCCGGCAGCACCGACCTTCAGCGCCCGCGCGGCCATCTGTGCTTCGTCATGCATCGACAGCACCAGGATCGCCGGCGGGTTGTTCAGGGCACGGATCCGCGGAATCGCCTCAAGCCCGTTGACCCCTGGCATTGAGATATCCAGCAACACCACTTCGCAGTCGGTATGACGCAGGGTCTCCAGTAGTTGCTCGCCGTTACCGGCCTCCCCCGCCACCTGCATATCCTTGGCCAGGCCAATCAACTGCTTTATGCCTTCGCGGACGATGGTGTGGTCTTCGGCAACCAGAACTCGAATCACAATACCGCTCCTATTTCAGGGGAATTCCCACGCTCAGGCTGGTGCCCTCGCCAGGTTCGCTCTCCAGGGTCATTTTTCCACCCAACATCAGTACGCGTTCACGCATCCCGACCAGGCCAAAGGAGGCCGGGCGGCTTTCATCCAGCGCAAAGCCGATACCGTCGTCAATCACAGTCAAACGCAAGGTACGACCGTCCAGACTCAAGCTGATCTGAACAGTATGCGCCTGGGCATGACGCATGACATTGGTCAACGCCTCCTGCAGGATGCGGAACAGGCCAATGGCCTTGGCATCGCTCAACGGCGGCAGGTTTTCCGGCACCTGAACCAGGCATGGAATCTGCGTGCGTGCCTCAAATCGCCGCGCCTGCCACTCGATTGCCGAGGCAATACCCGCATCCAGAATAGGCGGGCGCAGCGCTGTGGCGACATCGCGAACCAGCTGGAAGAGCTGGGCAATCAGGCGTTTCATGCTGGCCAGACGCTCGTTGAGGCCAGGATCGAGATCGGCATAGGCCAGCTCGCACATGGACGTTTCCAGTTTGAGCACGGTCAACATCTGCCCCAGTTCGTCATGTACTTCCCGGGCTATACGGGCTTTCTCTTCTTCACGAACACTTTCCAGGTGCGCGGAAAGATCACGCAGTTGCTCCTGGGAGCGCGCCAGCTCAAGCTCGGCTCGTTTGCTTTGGGTAATGTCCCAGACCACCCCGTCCCACACCACGCGGCCATCACCCAGGCTACGGGTACTGGCCTTGATATCAGCCCAGCGCTGCTCGCCATCACGCGTGAGGATGCGCCCCTGCCAGGACCAGTCGCGGTCGGTGGCCAGGGCCAGGTCCTGAACCTTGTGGTAGTCGGCCCGGTCATCCGGGTGAACCAGGTTGCGCAAGCCCATGTCCGGGTGTTGCAAGGTGGCTGGGCTATAACCGACCAATGCCTCGCTGCCTTCGCTGATATAGGGAAACTCCAGTTCGCCTGCAGCCGGGTTGCGCTCAAGGCGGAACACCAGGCCCGGAACGTTGCCGGCAATCCCCTTGAGCCTGGCTTCGCTTTCACGCAAGGCCGCCAGGGCCCGACGACGCTCGGTTACATCGGTGAGAAAGACCACTAGGTACTCGGCATCGCGAAAGCGCAGAAAGCTCAGCGACACATCCACCGGTAGCAGGCTGCCGTCGGCGCGCAGACACTGGGTTTCAAAATGCTGGGCAACATCGTTGCTGGCCCGGGCGCTTTTCCACAGCTCAAGCCAGCGGTCCATATGCAGACCGGGTTCAAAATCGATCAGCGGCCGATCGATTACCGCACCGGCAGGGTACCCGAGCATACCTTCGGCAGCCCGGTTGGCATAACGCACATGACTGTCCCAGTTGACCCAGAGAATACCCACCGTGCTCTGGTCGATGGAGAACTGACTCAGACGCAAGGCCTCTTCCCGCGCCTGACGCTGGTTGATGGTCTCCCGGGCACTCAGCAGGTTGTGCTCCAGCTGACGCAACTGGCGTCGCTGCCAGATGACGATGGCCATACTGCTGAACAACAAAGCGGCAAGCAGTAAACCCAGGTTCTGCCAGAATCCCGGCGACTCGCTCAAGCGCGGATACTTGGGTTCCAGCCAGCGCTGATGCAACTGTTCCAGGTCCTTGGCCGGAATGGCCTGTAGACCGCGTTCAAGAATGTCCGCCAACTGCGGCCAGTCGCGCCGCGAGGCGACACGAAGCAACTGGGGAAGACCAATGTCACCGACGACGGCCAGGTCGCTGAACTCGTTTTCTCGCGACAGTTGGCTTAACTGCGCTTCATCCACCACCGCGTAACGGGCTTGTTCACTGAGCACCAACTGCAAAGCCTGGCGCTCCCGGGGAACGCCTTGCAAATTGAGGTTCGAATACGTAGCGCGCAGATAGTCCGCCACTGCGCTGGGCATGCGCACCGCCACCCGCTCATTGCCAGTGAGCTTTTCAAGGTCCACTGCCACCGCCCCACTGCGTGGACCTACGATCAACTGGGGTACACGCATATAGGGGTCACTGAACAGCCACAAGCGCAGACCCGCCGGTGTCTGGGTCAGGCCGGGAGCCAGATCGACTTCGCCCGCCACCAGCGCCCGCTCAAGAGCAGCCTGATCAGGGAAGTTACGCCAGGTCAGATCTAGCCCCAGCGAGCGGCCCAACCAGTTCATCAGTTCGACATTGACCCCGTAGAGCTGCTGCAAGCGGCGATCAAACTGGGCAAACGGCGCCTGTAACACCAGCCCGACCCGCAGACTACGATGCTGCTCCAGCCACTGCTGTTGTGCAGGCTCCAGATTTACAGCAAAAGGCGTGGTTGAAGGGCTCGCCCAAACGATCAAGGACCAGCAGAAACAGCCGATAACCAACAGGCAGCGCACTGACTTCATCTAATCGCTCATCAAAGAATGGATGGCCACCGAGCATGGCCGTCCCGGACAAATACTATTAGGCTGCCGGTACTATTCTGGTATGGACCACTCCATGTTCGCACTTTATCGCACGGCGCTTCCTGCGTTTTGCCTGTCATTGATACTACCTTGTAGCGCACAAGCGGCCACAGGTGAAACACCAGAAGCAGCAACCGACGCTCCGCCGGCAGCCGTCCAGCGCCAACCGCTGATGGAGCGCAGCCAGGAAGATGCGCTGGCGCTGGAGCGGCAAGTTCCTCAAGCCGAACGACAAATGCTGCAAGCCGGCAGCGACGAGTTCCTCGCCCTCTGGAAGCCTGCCAACACCAGCGAGCCCGAGGGTGCACTGATCATCCTCGCCGGCGCAGGCGAAACGGCGGACTGGCCGAAGACGGTCGGCCCGTTGCGCCGCAAGTTTCCAGACGCAGGCTGGCATAGCCTGAGCCTGAGCCTGCCCGATCTGCTGGCTGATAGCCCACGAGCGCGCGTCGAAACCGCGCCAACCCCGAGCCAGCCAGTGGCACAAGGCCAGAGCGCACCTGCCAAGGACACGCCTGACAACGCCAATGCCAGTGTCGAGCAAGCCACGGCGGTCGAGGGTGAAGCCAGTGAAAACGCAGCCCAGGCCCAGCCTCCAGTTGACGATGACAAGGCTGATGCCGAACGCATTTTCGCCCGCCTGGATGCAGCAGTGGCTTATGCCCAGCAACACAATGCCCGCAGTATCGTTTTGCTGGGCAATGGCAGCGGCGCCTACTGGGCTGCTCGCTACCTCAGTGAACGGCAACCGGCACAGGTGCAAAAGCTGGTGATGGTTGCCGCGCAGGCACCGGCGCAGGCCGAACAGAGCCTGGACGCCCTGGCGCCCACACTGAAAGTCCCCACGGCTGATTTTTTCTACACCAACCAGGCGCAAGCCCGACGCGCTGCCGAGCAACGCTTGCAAGCCAGCAAACGACTCAAGGGTAACAACTATCGTCAGGTGGGCTTGACCGCCATGCCCGGCAACAGCACGGCGGAACAAGAGCAATTGTTTCGGCGCATCCGAGGCTGGCTCAGCCCGGAAACAAACAACTAAAAACCACGACGCTGGCGAATGATCGCATAGGCTTGGTGCAGTTCACGGGTGCGGTCAGTCGCTTCACGCACCTGGGACGGACTGGCACCACTACCGACCAGTTTGTCCGGATGGTGGCGGCTGACCAGCCGCCGATAAGCCTGTTTGATCTGGCCCGGCTCGGCGTGGGCCTCTACGCCGAGCAAGCGCAGGGCATCCTGGTAACCGAGACTGGTACTTGAGAGCGCAGCCCGCTGCGGTTCGTACTCCAGCGCCAATGCCTGGACCTTGGGCGCCGACCACCCCAACTGCTGGCCCCAGTCAAGCAACAGCTCGCGCTCGTGGCGACCTGCCCGGCCATCAGCCCAGGCCATGCGCCAGCAAGCACGCAGCATCCCTTCAGCCGCATGGGGCTGTTGCTTCAAGCGACGCAGGTAGGCGCCCAGGCGGTCTTTGCCACTCTTGCCACGGTTGAACGCCGCAATCGCCCGGCGCCGCGCCGGCTCACTCATTTCCAGGCGCTGCATCTCCTGACGCGCCTGCTGAATGTGCCCGTCGACTACCCGCCCGTCACACTTGGCCAGGCGGCCAAGCAGAACGAACAGCACCTCATCGTCTCGCAACACCGGACGTCCACCCAGGCGCTCGCGCACATGCGCCCAACTGTGCAACTGCAGACGGCGGTCCATCGCCTGACCCAGCAACGCCCCCAGCAATGCCCCGGGAATGCTGGCAATGGCGAAGCCGGCCCCGGCACCAATCACTGTGCTCGGCCACAACATTTAGCGGCGTCCTTTGATCAATTGTTCGACTTCAGCCAGACGTTCCTGCGTGCCGACATCCACCCAATGGCCGCGGTAATGCTCACCCGTGACCCGCTCCGATGCCATGGCTTCGCGTAGCAGTGGGGCCAACTTGAAGGCGCCCGCCGTACAGCCGTCGAACAGCGCTGGGTCGATGACAGCGATACCGCTGTAAGTCAGGGTGGCAGCTCCCTCATTGCCGTCACTGACCCGCCCCTGCTGCAGGCAGAAGTCGCCTTTGCCGTGATGGCCGGGGTTATCAACCAACACCAGATGGGCAAGACCGACCGGCTTTTGCGGCAAACGACTGAAGTCGTAATCAGTCCAGACGTCACCGTTGACCAGTACAAAAGGCTCATTACCCAGCAACGGCAACGCCTTGAAGATCCCGCCTCCGGTCTCCAGCGGCTCACCCTCCGGGGAATAGCTGATGCTCAAGCCCCAACCGGCACCATTGCCCAGATGAGCTTCGATCTGTGCACCAAGCCAGGCATGGTTGATCACCACTTCTTTGAAGCCCGCTGCCACCAAGGCGCGCAGGTGATACTCGATCAATGGCACACCCGCCACCGGCAACAGTGGCTTTGGGGTGTGCAAGGTCAGCGGACGCATCCGCTCGCCTTTGCCTGCAGCCAGAATCATCGCCTTCATGGGCGCGCTCCCGCTGAAGCCTGCAGGCTCTCGATCAAATCATCGAGCTCGGCCAACTCCGGCCGCCGGGCAATCACTTCGTCTATATAGGCAAAGAAGCGCGGTACGTCGGTCAGGTAGCGAGGTTTGCCATCCCGGTGGCAAATCCGCGCAAAAATACCAATGACTTTGAGGTGGCGCTGAACGCCCATCAGGTCGCTGGCACGGTGAAAGTCTGCAAAGTCAGCCTGCACAGGGATGCCTTTGGCCCGGGCTCGCTGCCAGTAATCTTTCAGCCAGTGCTCTACCCGCGCTTGCGGCCAACTCAGGAAAGCATCCTTGAACAGACAGGTAATGTCGTAGCTGACTGGGCCGTACACCGCATCCTGGAAATCCAGGACACCCGGATTGGGATCGCTGTCCATCAGGTTGCGTGGCATATAGTCGCGGTGCACCAGCACTTTCGGCTGGGCCAGGGCGCTGTCGATCAGCAGGCCGCTGATACGCTGCCAGGCGGCGAGTTGCGCGTCGGTGAAGCCCAGTCCCAGCTCGCGGCCCACATACCACTCGGGAAACAGCTCAAGCTCGCGGCGCAGCAGGGCAACATCGTAGTTCGGCAACGACGCGTCCATCGGCAACTGCTGGAAAGCCAGCAGGGCTTCGATGGCGTCATTGAACAAGCCGTCGGCATTGTCGGCATTGATCACATCGAGGTACGTCTGGGTGCCCAGGTCGCTGAGCAGCAGGAATCCGCGCTCCAGATCCTGTGCATGAATGACCGGTACATTCACCTTGGCAGTGGCCAACAAATGATCGATTTCGACAAAAGGACGGCAGTTTTCCTGCGGTGGCGGAGCATCCATTACCACAAAACTGCGGCCTTCAGCCTGCCAGCGGAAATAGCGGCGGAAGCTGGCGTCGCTACTGGCAGCAGTCAGGCTGCCGCTCGGAACAGCGCCCCAGCCCTGCGTCTTAAACAGATTCGCCAGTTGTTCTTCGAGCCAGACAGTGAGGTGTTGCAGGCGTACATCTTGATCAGGCATTACAAGGGTCTCCGACGGCGCTAGCCGTCAAGCGGGTCATGCTTTATTATCCAGCATCTTTTTCAGACCATCGAGAGGCGTGCGGCCCCACACGCGGGCAGATGGCACGCAGGAAGCCCGGACTAATAAGATGGCATTGAAATCCCCCGCGTTTCGTAAAAAATTCCCGTTGCTGGTCACCGGCGGTCTGCTGGCGCTGCAACCTCTGGCCACCTCGTACGTGGTCGCCGCAGAGCAATTCGACTGCCAAGTGTCCGCTGCCGGAGGCTGGGACTGCAAGCCCAAGACCAACGCCGCCGCACTGCCGCCACGCCCGGTGCACCCGGGTGCTGCTGCCAGCTCGACTGGCGAAGCCAGCGGTGAGGCCGGCGAAACCGTTGCTGAAACCGGCAAGGCACCGATGCTCGTTACCGAAAGCAAAGGCCGTGTCCTCAAGTCCCGCAGTGCTGACTACAGCCACCTGGACTGGGTCCCGCGTGATCAGCTGACCCCAGCCCAGCTCGCCGAAACCGGGCCGTACTGTGCCGGCGCCTATATCGAGCCGACCCGTCCGGGCATGGATGACACCACGCCGAAGGATGAAGCTCCGACCTTCATCGGTGCCAAGGTTTCCCGCTACCAGCAGGAGCAGCAGATCGCCACCCTCGCCGGTGACGTGGTCATGCGCCAGGGCAGCATGCAGGTCGAAGCCGACGAGGCCAACCTGTACCAGGCCGAGAATCGCGGCGAACTCAGCGGCAACGTCAAGATCCGTGACAACGGTTCGCTGGTGGTCGGCGATCATGCCGACATCCAGCTCGACACTGGTGAAGCCAAGGTCGACAACGCCGAATACGTGATGCACAAGTCGCGTATCCGCGGTAACGCGCTGTACGCCAAGCGTGCCGAAAACGCCGTTATTCGCCTCAAGGATGGTACTTACACCACCTGTGAGCCGAACAGCAACGCCTGGCAGCTCAAGGGCAACAACATCACCTTGAATCCGGCCACCGGCTTCGGCACCGCGACCAACGTCACCCTGCGGGTCAAGGATATTCCGGTGTTCTACACACCTTATATCTACTTCCCGATCGACGACCGTCGCCAGTCCGGCTTCCTGCCGCCGTCGTTCAGCACCAGCAGCGACACCGGTTTCATGCTGGTCACGCCGTACTACTTCAACCTGGCGCCAAACTACGACGCCACCTTGTATCCACGCTACATGGCCAAACGCGGCCTGTTGATGGAAGGCGAGTTCCGCTACCTGACCAAGTCCAGCGAAGGTCAGTTCGGCGGCGCCTACCTGAATGACAAGGAAGATGAACGCAAGCTGCAGACGGACTACGAAGAAAAGCGCTGGATGGTCAACTGGCAGCACAAGGGCGGTCTTGATGAGCGCCTGATGACTGAAGTCGATTACACCGATATCAGCGACCCGTTCTACTTCCAGGATCTGGAATCGGATCAGATTGGTGTCGAGAGCAAGGATTTCATCAACCAGCAAGGTGCATTGACCTGGCGTGGCGACAGCTACACCGCGCGCTTGAACGTGCAGGCTTATGAGCTGGCAACCATTTCGCAGATCACTCCGTATGACAAGTTGCCGCAGCTGACCCTTACCGGGATGCTGCCATTTCATCCGGGCGGCCTGGACCTCAGTTACGAAACGGAAGCTGTCCGGTTTGATCGTGATCTGAAAAACGATCTTGTGTTCAACGAGGATGGCGAGCCCGATACTTCTGCTGGTGTCGTGCAAGATGCGGACGGCAATGTCATTGGTGGCAGAAGGCTTGACGAAAACGTTTTCGGTCTGGCCCGTGCAAACGGCACCCGGTTAAATGCAGCGCCTAAAATCAGCCTGCCGCTTTCCGCGACCTACGGCTACATAACGCCGTCAATCAAGTACATGACCACTCATTACGATCTTGACCTGGACAGTAAAGGCAAGAACGACCTGGCGACCGCAAGCCCTGAGTTTGTTGATCTACAGGGTGACTTCAAAGGCACCCAAAACCGCAATGTGCCAATTTTCAGCGTAGACAGCGGCCTGTATTTCGACCGCAACACCCAGTGGTTCGGCAAAAACTATCGCCAGACCCTGGAACCACGCCTGTATTACCTGTATGTGCCTTATGAAGACCAGAAGGACATTCCAATCTTCGACTCTAGCGAGAGCACATTCAATTACAGTTCGCTGTTCCGAGATAACCGCTTCTCTGGTGTTGACCGGATTGGCGACGAGAACAAGCTGTCGCTGGGCGTGACCAACCGCTGGATCGAAGAAAACGGCTTCGAGCGTCAAACCTTCAGCATTGGCCAGGCACTGTACTTCAAAGACCGCAAAGTCCAGCTTCCAGGTATCGACTGGAAAACCCGCGATGACGCCCAGTCGGATGTATCGCCTTACGCACTTGAGTACGCCTACCGCTTCAATCGCGACTGGCGCTTCAACTCCGACTTCAACTGGGACCCGGACAGCCGCAGCACCCGCTCGGGCAGCGCGATGTTCCACTACCAGCCTGAAGACAACGTGAACAAGGTCGTGAACCTTGGTTACCGCTACCGTAATGACACGGTCTCCTACAACAGTACTACCGGCCAATGGCAAGTAGGCGGCGGCGACTACGGGACCCCAGGCAGCGAAAACTACGTCAAGGATTACTACAAGATCCAGCAACATGACTTCTCGGTCATGTGGCCGATCGTTCCACAGTGGACCGCGATCGCTCGCTGGCAGCACGACTACAACCGCAATCGTACCCTGGAAGCCTTTGGTGGCTTCGAGTACGACAACTGCTGCTGGAAACTGCGCCTGATCAACCGTTACTGGATTGATTACGACGATTTCAGCCAGGCAACTCCGCAAAACGAAAAAGGCGACCACGGCGTCTTCCTGCAGATTGTGCTGAAAGGCCTCGGCGGCGTAGTGGGCAACAAGGTCGAGTCTTTCCTCGACCAGGGCATTCAAGGTTATCGTACACGTGAAGACCAAGCTTACTGATTGTCTGCGCCCGCTGTTGCTGGGCGCTGTATTGCTGACCGGCACGGCGCATGCCGCCGTGCAAACCCTGGACAGCGTTGTGGCCATCGTTGACAACGACGTGGTGATGAAGAGCCAACTGGACAGCCGCGTGCGTGAAGTCCAGCAGACCATCGCCAAGCGTGGCGGCTCCGTGCCACCCGCTGGCGTGCTCGATCAGCAGGTGCTCGAACGCCTGATCGTCGAGAATCTGCAACTGCAGATCGGCGATCGTTCCGGCATTCGCATCACTGATGAGGAACTGAACCAGGCCATCGGTACCATTGCCCAGCGCAACGGGATGAGCCTTGAGCAGTTCCGCGCAGCTCTGGCCCATGACGGTCTGTCCTATGAGGATGCCCGTGAGCAGGTGCGTCGCGAGATGATCATCAGCCGCGTACGTCAGCGCCGTGTGGCTGAGCGTATCCAGGTCTCGGAGCAGGAAGTGAAGAACTTCCTCGCCTCGGACCAGGGCCAGATGCAACTGTCGGAAGAATGGCGACTGGCCAACATCCTGATCCCGACGCCGGAAAGCGCCAACTCGGCGCAAATCCAGGCGGCGGCCCAGAAGGCCGGCGAGGTGTACACACGCCTGAAGAGCGGCGCAGACTTCGGCCAGATGGCAATCGCCAACTCCGCCAGCGAAAACGCCCTGGAAGGCGGCGACATGGGCTGGCGTAAAGCCGGTCAACTGCCGCCTGACTTCGCCAAGTTGCTCAGTGGTCTGAGCGTCGGCGAAGTGACTCAACCGCTGCGTATTCCAACCGGTTTCATCATCATCAAGATGCAGGAAAAACGTGGCGGCGGCGGAGCCACCATGCGTGACGAAGTACATGTCCGTCACATCCTGATCAAGCCAAGCGAGATTCGCAGCGAAGAGGCCACCAAGGCGCTGGCGGAAAAACTCTACGAGCGCATCCAGAACGGCGAAGACTTCGCCCAGCTGGCGAAGAGCTTCTCCGAAGACCCGGGTTCTGCCCTCAACGGCGGCGACCTGAACTGGATCGACCCGAACGCACTGGTGCCCGAGTTCCGCGAGGAAATGGCCGCTGCCCAGCAAGGCCAGGTGACCAAGCCGTTCAAGACCCAGTACGGCTGGCACGTTCTGGAAGTCCTTGGCCGTCGCGCCACGGACAGCACCGAACAGGCTCGCGAGCAACAAGCGATGAACGTACTGCGTAACCGCAAGTACGATGAAGAGCTGCAAACCTGGCTGCGTCAGATCCGTGACGAAGCCTACGTTGAAATCAAGCTTCCTGGCGCCGATCAGGCCTCCCAGTGAAACTTCAGCGCTTCGCCCTCACACCCGGCGAGCCGGCCGGCATAGGCCCTGACCTGTGCCTGCTGCTTGCCGCGCAAGCCCAGCCTCACCCCCTGATTGCCATCACCAGCCGTGACCTGCTCGCCGAGCGGGCCACGCAACTGGGCGTGGCTGTCAGCCTGTTGCCAGTGACGCCCGCTGCCTTTCCCGACCAGCCTGCTCCAGCCGGCAGCCTGTATGTCTGGGATACGCCGCTGCAGAACCCGGTGGTGGCTGGTCAGCTGGACAAAGCCAATGCCGCTTTTGTGCTGGACACGCTGACCCGCGCTGGCCAGGGCTGCCTGGACGGACATTTTGCCGGAATGATCACCGCGCCCGTACACAAGGGCGTGATCAACGAGAGCGGTATCGCCTTTTCCGGCCACACCGAGTTCCTCGCTGACCTTACCAGCACCGCACAGGTGGTCATGATGCTGGCCACTCGTGGCCTGCGTGTAGCCCTGGTGACCACTCACCTGCCCTTGCGCGATGTCGCCGACGCCATTACCCCGGAACGCCTGGAACGGGTCACGCGCATCCTGCATGCCGACCTGCAGCAAAAATTTGGCATCGCCAATCCGCGCATCCTGGTCTGCGGCCTGAACCCGCACGCCGGCGAAGGTGGCCACCTGGGCCATGAAGAAATCGACACCATTGAACCCACATTGGCGCGCTTGCGCAGCGAAGGCATGGACCTGCGTGGCCCCCTGCCTGCCGATACCCTGTTTACCCCAAAATATCTGGAGCACTGTGACGCAGTGCTGGCGATGTACCACGACCAGGGCTTGCCCGTACTCAAGTACAAGGGCTTTGGCGCCGCAGTGAATGTGACCCTGGGCCTGCCGATCATCCGCACGTCGGTCGACCACGGCACCGCCCTGGATCTGGCCGGCAGCGGCAAGATCGACACCGGCAGCCTGCAAGTCGCCCTGGAAACCGCCTACCAGATGGCCGAGACCCGACGATGAGTGAGCAATACCAACACCGGGCGCGCAAGCGCTTCGGCCAGAATTTCCTGCACGACGCTGGCGTTATCGACCGCATCCTGCGCTCGATCCACGCCAAGGCGGGCGACCGTATGCTGGAAATCGGCCCGGGCCAGGGTGCCCTGACCGAAGGCCTGCTGAACAGCGGCGCCCAGCTTGACGTGGTCGAGCTGGACAAGGACCTGGTGCCGATCCTCAACCAGCAATTCGCTGGCCGCGACAACTTCCGCCTGCACCAGGGCGACGCGCTGAAGTTCGACTTCACCAGCCTGGGCGCAGCGCCGAACAGCCTACGTGTGGTCGGCAACCTGCCGTACAACATCTCCACACCGCTGATCTTCCACCTGCTGGCCAATGCCGAGCTGATCCGCGACATGCACTTCATGTTGCAGAAGGAAGTGGTCGAGCGCCTGGCCGCCGGCCCTGGCGGCGGTGACTGGGGTCGTCTGTCGATCATGGTGCAGTACCACTGCCGGGTCGAACACCTGTTCAACGTCGGCCCTGGCGCATTCAACCCGCCGCCCAAGGTCGACTCGGCCATCGTTCGTCTGGTCCCGCACGAGACCCTGCCGCACCCGGCCAAGGATCACCGCCTGCTTGAGCGCATCGTTCGCGAAGCCTTCAACCAGCGCCGCAAGACCCTGCGCAACACCCTCAAGGCCCTGCTCAGCAGCGACGCCATCGAAGCCGCTGGTGTTGATGGCAGCTTGCGCCCGGAACAACTGGACCTGGCCGCCTTTGTCCGCCTCGCTGACAAGCTGGCCGAGCAACAAGGCAGTCACTAAGCTGCTGCATCGGTCAGTCATGCCCGCATGACTGGCCGGCAACCCCGCCAATAGCCTAGACTGAACGCCATTGCCGTATCCGCGTCTGTTTCCAAGGCCCCTTGCATGTCAGATCCCCGTTACCAGATCGACGTCAGCGTCGTGACCCGCTTTCTCAAAGAACAATCCGACCCCGAAAACGAACGTTTCGCCTTCGCCTACACCATTACCGTGCAGAACAACGGATCGTTGCCGGCCAAACTGATGTCGCGTCACTGGCTGATTACCAATGGCGATGGCCAGGTTGAAGAAGTAAAAGGCGCGGGTGTCATTGGCCAGCAGCCGCTGATCGAACCCGGCAAGAGCCATACCTATAGCAGCGGTGCAGTCATCAGTTCCCAGGTCGGCACCATGCAGGGCACCTATCAGATGGTTGCCGAAGACGGTAAACGCTTCGACGCCACGATTGCCCCGTTTCGCCTGGCCGTTCCCGGAGCCCTGCACTGATGACGGTGTACGCAGTAGGCGACCTTCAAGGGTGCCTGCAGCCGCTGAAGTGCCTGCTCGAACGGGTCAACTTCAACCCGGCTGTAGACCGTTTGTGGCTGGTGGGCGATTTGGTCAACCGCGGTCCCGAGTCGCTGGAAACCCTGAGATTCCTGTATTCCATTCGTGAGTCGCTGGTCTGCGTCCTGGGCAACCATGACCTGCACTTGCTGGCGGCCTGGCATAACATCGAGCGCCTGAAAAAGAGCGATACCCTGCGCGAGATTCTCCAGGCGCCGGACGCTGACGAACTCCTGGACTGGTTGCGCCGGCAAAAGCTGCTGCACTACGACGAACAACGCGGCGTAGTCCTGGTTCATGCCGGCATCCCGCCGCAGTGGACCTTGGGCAAGGCCCTGGAGCTGGCCGGCGAAGTCGAAGAAGTGCTGCGCGACGACAACCGCTTCAAGCCTTATCTGGACGGTATGTACGGCAACGAGCCAAACAAGTGGAGCAAGGACCTCAGTGGTGTGACGCGCCTGCGGGTGATCACCAATTACTTCACCCGCATGCGCTTTTGCACCAGTGAAGGCAAGCTCGACCTCAAGGGCAAAGAAGGTATCGAGACCGCCCCACCCGGCTACAAGCCCTGGTTCGCCCACAAAGGGCGTCGCTCGCGCCATGTGAAGATCATCTTCGGCCACTGGGCGGCACTTGAAGGCCGCTGCAAGGAGCCCGGCGTGATTGCCCTGGACACCGGCTGCGTCTGGGGCGGTGCGATGACGCTGTACAATGTCGACAGCGGCGAGTTCCATCGTTGCGACTGCACCGACGAAGGAACCCCTCGCCCTCAGCCAGCACCGCCACAACCCGCTAGAATAAGCGACCAGTCCTGAAGGAAACCGTACCCATGAGCGAATTCAAACGCATCCCTCCCGAGCAAGCCCAGGCGCTGCGTGAGCAAGGTGCGGTCGTGGTCGATATTCGCGACCCGCAAACCTATGCCCTCGGCCACATTGCCGGCTCCACGCACCTGGATAACCACTCCGTTGCAGACTTCATCCGCGGCGCCGACCTCGATGCCCCTACTGTAGTAGTGTGCTATCACGGCAACTCAAGCCAGAGCGCGGCTGCGTATCTGGTCAGCCAGGGCTTTTCCGACGTCTACAGTCTCGACGGTGGTTTCGAGCTGTGGCGTGGTACCTACCCGGCAGAAACCGCCCAAGGTACCCCCGAATAATTTTTTTCATCTCCTGCAGCCCGCGTCCTGTGCGGGCTTGCGCATGACCTGACGAACGGTCGCCAGCAACAATTCATCCAACCACCCTTGACCTCCCCGATTACGAACTATCCTTAAGCCCAGGCCATCCAAAAAGGGGAGAGCCGGTACACCGGCGTGCGGGTCATCGGTAGCGAGTTACAGGTGTTCTGGGGGGTAAACAGCAGTTGGCATTCGTCGACTGCATGCCAGCATCAGCTGACTGATCCGGCGTCGGCTCCACGTATCGAGCGAGGTGACGTCATGAGTATTTTTAGCCACTTCCAACAACGTTTCGAGTCCACCCGTCAGGAAGAACTTTCGCTGCAAGAGTACCTTGAGCTCTGCAAGACGGATCGCAGTGCTTACGCGTCGGCGGCTGAACGCCTGTTGATGGCCATCGGTGAGCCGGAACTGGTCGACACCTCGAACAACTCAAGGCTGTCGCGAATCTTCTCCAACAAGGTGATCCGCCGCTATCCGTCCTTTGAAGACTTCCATGGCATGGAGGAGTGCATCGATCAGATCGTCTCCTACTTCCGCCATGCCGCTCAGGGCCTGGAAGAGAAGAAACAGATACTCTACCTGCTCGGTCCCGTAGGTGGCGGCAAATCCTCCCTG
The DNA here is from genome assembly GCF_049310525.1 of Pseudomonas sp. GZD-222. NCBI lineage: Bacteria > Pseudomonadati > Pseudomonadota > Gammaproteobacteria > Pseudomonadales > Pseudomonadaceae > Pseudomonas > Pseudomonas sp. GZD-222. The sequence continues at coordinate 37,191 of NZ_JBMOWO010000122.1, read as the reverse complement.
GCGGAAAAACTGAAGCAACTGATGGAGAAGGTACCCTTCTATGCCATCAAAGGCTCGCCCGTGTTCGAGACGCCGCTGGGGTTGTTCAATGCCACCGAAGACGGCGCCATTCTCGAAGAAGATTTCGGCATTCCCCGGCGTTACCTGAACACCATCATGTCGCCCTGGGCGACCAAGCGACTGGCCGAGTTCGGGGGCGATATCAGCCAGTTCAAGGTGGTCAAACTGTACCCGTCGATCCTCAATCAGATCGCCGTGGCCAAGACCGAACCGGGCGATGAGAACAACCAGGACATCTCCGCGCTTGTGGGCAAGGTCGATATCCGCAAACTTGAAGAGTTCCCGCAGAACGACGCCGACGCCTACAGTTACTCGGGCGCCCTGTGCCGGGCCAACCAGGGCCTGATGGAATTCGTCGAGATGTTCAAGGCGCCGATCAAGGTCCTGCACCCGCTGCTGACCGCCACCCAGGAAGGTAACTACAACAGTACCGAAGGCTTGGGGTCCATCCCCTACTCCGGAATCCTGTTGGCGCACTCCAACGAATCGGAATGGCACAGCTTCCGTAACAATAAGAACAACGAGGCGTTCATCGACCGGATCTACATCGTCAAGGTGCCCTACTGCCTGCGGGTTAGCGATGAGATCAAGATCTACGACAAACTGTTGTTCAACAGCTCGCTGGCCAAGGCCCACTGCGCGCCTGACACACTGAAAATGCTCGCCCAGTTCACCGTGCTGTCGCGGCTCAAAGAGCCGGAAAACTCGAACATCTACTCGAAAATGCGGGTCTATGACGGCGAGAACCTCAAGGACACCGATCCCAAGGCCAAGTCGATCCAGGAGTACCGCGACTCAGCGGGCGTCGATGAAGGCATGAACGGTCTTTCGACCCGGTTTGCTTTCAAGATCCTGTCGAAAGTCTTCAACTTCGACCCCCACGAGATTGCCGCCAACCCTGTGCACTTGCTGTACGTGCTTGAGCAACAGATCGAGCAGGAACAATTTCCGGCCGAGGTGCGCGAACGCTACCTGCGCTACCTGAAGGAATACCTGGCACCGCGCTATATCGAGTTCATCGGCAAGGAAATCCAGACCGCTTACCTCGAGTCCTACAGCGAGTACGGCCAGAACATTTTCGACCGCTATGTGCTGTACGCCGACTTCTGGATCCAGGACCAGGAATACCGCGATCCGGAAACCGGCGAAATCCTCAACCGCATCGCCCTGAACGAAGAACTCGAAAAAATCGAGAAACCCGCAGGCATTAGCAATCCGAAGGATTTCCGCAACGAGATCGTCAACTTCGTCTTGCGCGCCCGGGCCAACAACAATGGCAAGAATCCGACCTGGCTCAGCTACGAGAAACTGCGGGTAGTGATCGAGAAGAAAATGTTCTCCAACACCGAAGACCTGCTGCCAGTCATCAGCTTCAACGCCAAGGCGAGCAAAGAGGATCAACAGAAACACAACGACTTCGTCACTCGAATGGTGGAACGCGGTTACACAGACAAGCAAGTTCGGCTGCTCTCGGAATGGTACCTGCGCGTCAGAAAATCGCAGTGACCGAGCTGTAAGTGGCAAGCCGCAAGCACTACGCCAGGCAGTTGCACACAGCCTGGCCCGGCTTGCGGCTTGAAGCTTGAGTCTTCAGCTCCCCGGAGGGGCCTATGAGCTATGTGATCGACCGACGCCTGAACGGCAAGAACAAGAGCACGGTCAACCGCCAGCGCTTTCTGCGGCGTTACCGTGACCACATCAAGAAAGCCGTCGAGGAGGCCGTGAGTCGCCGCTCCATTACCGATATGGAGCATGGTGAGCAGATCAGCATTCCCGGTCGGGATATCGACGAACCGGTGCTGCATCATGGCCGCGGTGGCAAGCAGACGGTAGTGCACCCCGGCAACAAGGAATTCACCGCTGGCGAGCACATCGCCCGGCCACAAGGCGGGGGCGGCGGAGGTGGTCGCGGCAAGGCGGGTAATTCCGGCGAGGGAATGGATGAGTTCGTCTTCCAGATTACCCAGGAGGAGTTTCTCGAGTTCATGTTCGAGGACCTGGAGCTGCCCAACCTGGTCAAGCGCCACCTGACCGGCACCGACACCTTCAAGACCGTGCGCGCCGGTATCAGCAACGAAGGCAATCCTTCGCGTATCAACATCATCCGCACCTTGCGCTCAGCTCACGCCCGGCGAATTGCCCTGTCCGGCAGCAGCCGCGCAAAACTGCGCGCGGCCCAGGAGGAACTGGCACGGCTGAAGCGGGAAGAACCGGACAACTTCGGCGATATCCAGGAAATCGAAAGCGAAATCGAACGATTGAGCGCGCGTATTCACCGGGTGCCGTTTCTCGATACCTTCGACCTCAAATACAACCTTCTGGTCAAGCAACCCAACCCCAGCTCCAAAGCGGTGATGTTCTGTCTGATGGACGTCTCCGGGTCCATGACCCAGGCTACCAAGGACATTGCCAAGCGCTTTTTCATCCTGCTGTACCTGTTCCTCAAGCGCAATTACGACAAGATTGAAGTGGTCTTCATCCGCCACCACACCAGTGCCCGCGAAGTCGATGAAGAGGAGTTCTTCTATTCCCGGGAAACCGGCGGCACCATCGTCTCCAGCGCCCTGAAGCTGATGCAGGAGGTCATGGCCGAGCGTTACCCGGCCAATGAATGGAACATCTATGCGGCCCAGGCCTCGGACGGCGACAACTGGAATGACGACTCACCGATCTGCCGCGAGATCCTCTCCAAGCAGATCATGCCGTTCGTCCAGTACTACACTTACGTTGAGATCACCCCCCGCGAACATCAGGCATTGTGGTACGAGTACGAGCGGATCGGCGAAGCCTTTGCCGACACGTTCGCCCAGCAACAGCTGGTGTCGGCCGGTGATATCTATCCGGTCTTCCGTGAACTCTTCCAGCGCAGGTTAGTGACATGACCGCTAGAGAGCAGAAGCGCCACCCCATATCCACCGGGTCCGAATGGACATTCGAACTGATCCAGGCCTATGACCGGGAAATCAGCCGCCTGGCCGAGCGCTATGCCCTGGACACCTACCCCAACCAGATCGAAGTGATCACTGCCGAGCAAATGATGGACGCCTATGCGTCTGTCGGCATGCCACTGGGCTATCACCACTGGTCCTACGGCAAACACTTCCTCAGCACCGAGAAATCCTACAGCCGCGGCCAGATGGGCCTGGCCTACGAGATCGTGATCAACTCCGACCCCTGCATTGCTTACCTGATGGAAGAAAACACCATCTGCATGCAGGCCCTGGTGGTTGCGCATGCCTGTTATGGCCACAACAGCTTCTTCAAGGGTAACTACCTGTTCCGCACCTGGACCGATGCCAGTTCGATCATCGACTACCTGGTGTTCGCCAAGCAGTACATCACCCAGTGCGAGGAGCGCCACGGCATCGATGCCGTGGAAGACCTGCTCGACTCCTGCCACGCCCTGATGAACTACGGGGTCGACCGCTACAAGCGTCCCTATCCGATTTCCGCCGAGGAAGAACGGCGTCGGCAGAAAGAGCGCGAAGAACACCTGCAGAAGCAGATCAACGACCTGTGGCGCACCATCCCCAAGGGCGCCGACAAGAACAGCGACCGCGACAACGCCCGCTTTCCGGCCGAGCCGCAGGAGAACATCCTCTACTTCATCGAGAAGCACGCACCGCTGCTCGAACCCTGGCAACGCGAGATCGTGCGCATCGTGCGCAAAATTGCCCAGTACTTCTACCCGCAACGCCAGACCCAGGTGATGAACGAAGGCTGGGCAACCTTCTGGCACTACACCCTGATGAACGACCTGTACGATGAAGGCCTGGTCACCGAAGGCTTCATGATGGAGTTCCTGCAGTCGCACACCAGCGTGGTGTTCCAGCCCGGTTTCGACAGCCCCTACTACAGCGGCATCAACCCCTACGCCCTGGGCTTTGCCATGTACCGCGATATTCGGCGCATGTGCGAAAACCCCACTGAAGAGGACCGTCGCTGGTTCCCGGAAATCGCTGGCAGCGACTGGCTGTCGACCATCAAGTTCGCCATGAGCAGCTTCAAGGACGAGAGCTTCATCCTCCAGTACCTGTCCCCCACGGTGATCCGTGACCTCAAGCTGTTCAGCATCCTCGACGACGACCAGCGCGATGACCTGCTGGTGCCAGCCATCCATGACGAAAGCGGCTACCGCATCATCCGTGAAACCCTGGCTGCCCAGTACAACCTGGGCAACCGTGAACCCAACGTGCAGATATGGAGCATCGATCGCCGCGGTGACCGCTCTCTGACCCTGCGCCACCAGCAGCATGACCGCAAGCCACTGGGCGACTCGACCGAGGAGGTTCTCAAGCACCTGCACCGTCTCTGGGGCTTCGATATCCATCTGGAAACCCTGCAGGGTGAACAGATCATGAAAACCCACCATGTACCGCCCAAGGGTGAACACGGAGACGCCGAGTACGGGCGCCTGGACCTGGCAGTCGTTCACCTCTAGCCCAGCCCTCCGTTGCTGCCAGACAGGGTATCCTGTGGCATCAACGGAGGATTTACATGCAGATCTACAAAGTCGGCGGTGCCGTACGCGACCGCCTGCTCGGCCAGCCGGTCAGTGATATCGACTGGGTCGTGGTCGGCGCTACCGCAGAGCAGATGCAGGCACTCGGTTATCGTCCCGTGGGTGCCGACTTTCCGGTGTTTCTCCATCCCAAAAGTGGTGAGGAATACGCCTTGGCGCGCACCGAGCGCAAGAGCGGACGTGGCTATGGCGGTTTCACTTTCCATGCCAGCCCCGAGGTTACCCTCGAAGAAGATCTGATCCGACGCGACCTGACCATCAACGCCATGGCCGAAGATGAACAGGGAAACGTCAGCGACCCCTATGGCGGCCAGAAAGATCTAGAAGCCCGCATCTTACGTCACGTATCCCCGGCATTCGCCGAAGATCCCCTGCGAGTCCTGCGTGTCGCCCGCTTTGCCGCGCGTTACGCCGGAATGGGTTTCAAGGTCGCGCCAGAAACCCTCGAATTGATGCGCCAGCTCAGCGAATCTGGCGAACTGCAGGCACTCACCGCCGAACGTAGCTGGAAGGAAATTGCCCGGGCACTGATGGAAGATCAGCCCCAGGTGTTCATCCAGGTGCTGCGCGACTGCGGCGCCTTGAAGGAACTGATCCCGGAGCTCGATGCGTTGTTCGGCGTACCGCAGCCACCCGCCCACCACCCCGAGATCGACAGCGGTATCCATACCCTCGCTGTGCTCGAGCAAGCCGCACGGCATCAACAACCACTTAGCGTGCGCTGGGCCTGCCTGCTGCATGATCTGGGCAAGGGACTGACCCCGGAAGAGGAGTGGCCTCGGCACATCGCTCACGAGCATCGCGGACTCAAGCTGATCAAGGCGGTCAATCAGCGCTTCAAGGTGCCCCGCGACTGCCAGGAACTGGCGATGCTGGTTGGTGAATATCACACCCATTGCCATCGCGCCCTGGAGCTCAAGGCTTCAACCCTGCTTGAGCTACTGCAAAGCTTCGATGTGTATCGCCGGCCGCAGCGTTTCGAGGAGTTCATTGCTGCGTGTGAAATGGATGCCCGCGGGCGCTTGGGGCTGGAGCAGCGCGAGTATCCACAGGCCAGCTACCTGCGCGGCGCTGTTAGCGCAGCGCGGGCTGTCCAGGTGCAGCCTTTGGTGCAGCAGGGGCTCACAGGCCAGGCACTGGGTGAAGCGCTCAAAGGTGAGCGCTTGAAGGCGCTGAAAGCCTACAAGAACAGTGTCGAGCGCTGAAACAATCGCGGGGTAAGCCCCGCGATTGGGCCTTAGAGACCAGTCAACTGCTGCCCACGCCACTCGAACGAAACTGGCGCGAGTACCTGGTCGATTTGCGCCTCTTCCCACAGTTGGCTCATGGTTTTCCCAGTCCCCGGATGCACTAGCTGCGGTGCAATCAACGACAGTGGCCACAGCACAAAAGCGTTCTTGAGGATCTCGGCCCGCGGAAGCACCAAGCCATCAAAACTGCCATGCAGGTCGTTGTACATCAGCACATCGATGTCCAGCGGCAGGCCCTTGCGCTCAGGGGCATATCGGCCGTTGTCGGCTTCGATGAACTTGAGCCGGCGGTCCAGCTCCATCAACGGCAAATCGGTCAACCCAGTCACTACCAGGTTGAAGAACGGACCACTTTTGATCCCCACCGCCTGGCTTTCGAACACCGCCGAACAGCGCATGTCCTGAAGAAAACCGGCCAGCGCATCCAGCCCTGCACACAGATGCCGCTCACGTTCGACATTGCTGCCGAGGCCAAGGTAAACCCGGTTCAGAGACATCCGCGCTCGATCTCCACGCCCACTCCAGTGGCGGCCGCAATGGCGCCGGGCTTGGTCAACTTGAGGGATAGCCAGGGAATCTGGAACTCGCTCATCAGTACTGCCGCGAGGCGTTCGGCAAAGGTTTCCACCAGTTCAAACTCCGCTTGCTCGGCAAATGCCTGGATACGTGCGGTGACACTGGCGTAATCCAGCGCCAGGGTCAGGTCGTCTCCCGCCGCTGCCGGGCGGTTATCCCAGGCAAAACGCAGGTCCAGACGCAGGCACTGGCGAATGCCCCGCTCCCAGTCATAGGCACCGATGACGGTATCGACTTCCAGGCCCTCGATGAACACTCTGTCCAAGCACTTCTCTCCACTGCACGACAAGGGCGACTGGCGCCGTTAGAATCAGGGCGTCCTCGCCCGGAATAGTTAGCATGTTTTGGTTACTGGCGCTGCTCGCCTACCTGCTTGGCTCGCTGTCCTTTGCCATTCTCCTCAGCCGCCTCAATGGCAGCCCGGACCCGCGCATGAGCGGTTCTGGCAATGCCGGTGCAACCAACATGCTGCGCCTGGCCGGCCGCAAACTGGCGGTCCTGACCCTGCTAGGCGACGTGTTCAAAGGCTTGCTGCCAGTACTCGTCGCCAAATTTGCTGGCCTTGACCTGCAACAACAGGCCTGGATCGGCTTGTGCGCAGTCATCGGCCACCTGTTCCCGGTGTACTTCTGCTTTCGTGGCGGTAAAGGTGTCGCGACCGCTGCCGGCCTGCTGCTGGGGCTCTACCCACCGGCAGCACTGCTGGCCATTGGTGCCTGGTTGCTGACCTTTTACCTGACCCGCACCAGCTCACTGGCGGCGCTGATCGCCACGCCTCTGACCCTGCCGCTGTTGGCCTGGCGCGAGCCGGAAGCGTTACTGCCGATCAGTGTGCTGACCGTGCTGATCGTCTGGCGTCACCGTGGCAATTTACGCGACCTTTTTGCCGGCCGCGAACGGCATTTCTGAATCTTCAGCATGAACGCCACTCATCACAGCGGCGCCAACTGCTCCATCGGCCAACGTGCCTGCACGCTGATCGCCAGGCTTTCCTGCTGCCCCGCAGCCAGTCGCTGGCAACCGGCGTAGGCGATCATGGCGCCATTATCGGTACAGAACTGTGGCCGGGCGTAATACACGTTGCCCTTGAGACCCGCGAGCATCTCCTCCAGCGAGGTGCGAAGGGCCTTGTTGGCACTGACACCGCCAGCGATCACCAGACGCTTGAGGCCGGTCTGCTTGAGGGCACGCTTGCACTTGATGGTCAGAGTTTCCACCACCGCTTGCTGGAAGGCCAGAGACACGTCGCAACGGGTTTGCTCACCGTCGTCTCCAGCTTTCTGGCATTGCTGCCAGGTGTTCAGGGCAAAGGTTTTAAGGCCGCTGAAGCTGAAGTCCAGGCCCGGGCGATCAGTCATCGGCCGCGGGAAAACGAAACGGCCAGGCACGCCCTGGGTCGCCAGGCGGGCGATTTCCGGCCCCCCCGGATAATTCAGCCCCATCAGCTTGGCGGTCTTGTCGAACGCCTCACCCGCTGCGTCATCGAGGGTTTCCCCGAGCAGCTCGTAACGACCAATGCCGTCCACGCGTACCAACTGGGTGTGTCCACCGGACACCAGCAAGGCGACGAACGGAAACTCGGGCGGCTGCTCCTCGAGCATCGGCGCAAGCAAATGGCCTTCCATATGGTGCACGCCCAACGCCGGAATGCCCCAGGCAAACGCCAGGGCCTGGGCGCAGGACGCCCCCACGAGCAGCGCCCCGACCAGGCCGGGACCTGCCGTATAGGCGATGGCGTCAATTTCGGTGGCGACACAGTCGGCTTCGGCCAGCACCTGACGGATCAACGGCAGCATGCGCTTGACGTGATCACGTGAGGCCAGCTCCGGCACGACACCGCCATAGGCACGGTGCAGGTCGATCTGACTGAACAATGCATCGGCCAAAAGACCGCGTTCACTGTCGTATAATGCGACGCCGGTTTCGTCGCAGGATGTTTCCAATCCCAGTACTAGCATGGGTCTGCGCCTTGTGGAGGCTGAATTCGAAGGCGCGCATGATAGTCCCCACTCCCGGTGCCGACCAGCGGTTTTCGATCAGAGGCTTTGCATTCCTGCTGGCTAAGGGTTAACATCCGCAACCCTTAAAAACCGACGTTCTCCAGTGCACAGTTTTGCCACGAGTTCGTTGACCCCCGGTAATGAATGAAGGTAGCTCTGGATGCCAGCCGTCAAAGTTAAAGAGAATGAACCCTTCGACGTAGCTCTGCGTCGTTTCAAGCGCTCCTGCGAAAAAGCCGGTGTTCTGGCTGAAGTTCGTAGCCGCGAATTTTACGAGAAGCCGACTTCTGAGCGTAAGCGCAAAGCAGCAGCCGCTGTTAAACGTCACGCCAAGAAAGTTCAGCGCGAACAGCGCCGCGCCGTTCGTCTGTACTAATACAGACGTCCGTCGCAAGCTTCTGCCTCGCCCGGCCCAAAGCCGGGCTGCCGGCAGTCGTTGCTTGATCCTCAGGCCTTTGTGCCCGAGGCGTCCCATTGCCCTGCAGTGCGGACAACCTGCCTGAAACGTCAGAACTGGCCTCAACGCCAGCTGTGCACGTCATTACTGACGAGCCCTCACCGGCTACAGACGAGCACGTCTTTCCGAATTTTGTGTTACGCCATTCGACATCGCTCGAACGCGCAGCCGTTCCCGCAGCATTAGCGATTACACTTGCTTATCGCCTGATGATGAGAGTGCCATGGCCGGGCTGATTCCCCAAAGTTTCATTGACGACCTCCTCAACCGTACCGACATCGTCGATGTGGTGAGTTCGCGCGTGCAACTGAAAAAGGCCGGCAAAAATCTGACCGCCTGCTGCCCGTTTCACAAGGAAAAAACCCCGTCCTTCAGCGTCAGCCCCGACAAGCAGTTCTACTACTGCTTCGGCTGCGGCGCGGGCGGCAATGCCCTTGGCTTCATCATGGACCACGACAACCTGGACTTTCCCCAGGCTGTCGAAGAGTTGGCCAAGGCGGCCGGGATGGAAATCCCGCGCGAGGAAGGTGGACGCGGGCAAAAGCCCCGACAACCCACCGATTCGCCGCTGTACCCCCTGCTGGAAGCGGCTGCCGAATTTTATCGCCAGGCCCTGAAAAGCCACCCGACCCGCCGCTCAGCCGTCGAATACCTCAAAGGCCGCGGCCTGTCCGGCGAAATCGCTCGTGATTTCGGCTTGGGTTACGCCCCACCCGGCTGGGACAACCTGTTCAAACACTTGAGCAGCGACACCCTGCAGCAGAAGGCCATGATCGATGCCGGCCTGCTGATCGAGAACGCCGAGTCCGGCAAGCGCTACGATCGTTTTCGTGACCGGGTCATGTTTCCGATCCGCGACAGTCGCGGCCGAGTCATCGCCTTCGGCGGCCGGGTACTGGGTGACGACAAGCCCAAGTACCTGAACTCCCCGGAAACCCCGGTGTTCCACAAGGGCCAGGAACTGTACGGGCTCTTTGAGGCCCGCAAGTTCAACCGCAACCTCGATGAAATCATCGTGGTCGAAGGCTACATGGACGTCATCGCCCTGGCCCAGCAAGGCCTGCGCAACGCGGTGGCAACCCTGGGCACCGCCACCAGCGAAGAACACCTCAAGCGCCTGTTTCGTGTGGTACCCAGCGTGCTGTTCTGTTTCGACGGCGACCAGGCTGGCCGCAATGCCGCCTGGCGCGCCCTGGAGGCCACTCTTTCGAGCCTGCAGGACGGCCGCAAGGCGCGCTTCCTGTTCCTGCCCGAGGGTGAAGACCCGGACACCCTGATCCGCGCCGAAGGCACTGACGCCTTCCGTGCTCGCATCAACCAGCATGCCCAGCCTCTGGCCGACTACTTTTTCCAGCAACTGACCGAAGAAGCCGACCCGCGCTCGCTTGAGGGCAAGGCGCACATGGCCACCCTGGCAGCACCGTTGATCGAAAAAGTGCCCGGCGCCAACCTGCGCGCGTTGATGCGCAATCGCCTCAAGGAAATCACCGGGCTCGACAACCAGCAAGTCGAGCAACTGAGTCACAGCGCACCCGCCGAAGCGCCGCCCAGCTACGACCCGGGCATCGATTACGACGCCATCCCCGACTACACCCCGGACTACGGCGACTTCCACCAACCCGAGTACGCGCCGCCGCAACAGCAGTGGACGCCGAACAAGGGCGGCAAGAAGAAATGGGAAGGCAAACCGTGGGACAAGAAGGGCAAGCCTTGGGAGCGCAATGGTCAACGCCAGGATCCACCGCCGCGGGTACCGACTTCGGTGGAGCCCCCGACCTTGAGCGCTCTGCGCACCCTGCTGCACCATCCGCAGCTGGCCAAAAAAGTCGAAGACGCCGGCCATTTCGCGGCCGAAGAACACGTCTACGCGCAGCTGCTGGTGGCGCTGCTCGAAGCGTTGCAAAAGAATCCTGAGCTACGCTCACTACAGCTGATTGCGCGCTGGCATGGCACCGAACAAGGTCGCTTGCTGCGGGCATTGGCGGAAAAGGAATGGCTGATCGATGCCGACAACCTTGAACAACAGTTTTTCGACACTATAACTAGCTTGTCCGCTCGCCAACGCGAGCGAAGCCTGGAACATCTGCTCAGGAAAGCACGTCAAAGTGAGTTGAGCGCAGAGGAAAAAAATCAGCTGCGCGACCTGTTAAGCCGGAATGTTCCCGCACAAACCCCGACCTCAACTGGCGCGTGAGGTCCTAGCTCGGGTATAATCCTCGGCTTGTTTTTTGCCCGCCAAGACCTTCAGTGGATAGGGTGTTATGTCCGGAAAAGCGCAACAGCAGTCTCGCATCAAAGAGTTGATCACCCGCGGTCGTGAGCAGGGTTACCTGACTTACGCGGAGGTCAACGACCACCTGCCTGAGGATATTTCAGATCCGGAGCAGGTGGAAGACATCATCCGCATGATCAACGACATGGGGATCAACGTATTCGAGAGTGCTCCGGATGCGGATGCCCTTTTGTTGGCCGAAGCCGATACCGACGAAGCCGCAGCTGAAGAAGCCGCAGCAGCGTTGGCGGCTGTGGAAACCGATATCGGTCGCACGACTGACCCAGTGCGCATGTACATGCGTGAAATGGGTACCGTCGAGCTGCTGACCCGCGAAGGCGAGATCGAAATCGCCAAGCGTATCGAAGAAGGTATTCGCGAAGTCATGGGTGCTATCGCCCACTTCCCGGGTACTGTCGACTACATTCTCAGCGAATACGACCGCGTAACCGCCGAAGGCGGCCGTCTGTCCGACGTTCTCAGTGGCTACATCGACCCGGACGACGGCATTGCCCCGCCGGCCGAAGTGCCGCCGCCTGTCGATCCGAAAGCACCGGCCAAGGCCGACGCTGACGACGAAGACGAAGAGAAGGAAGGTGAAGAGGAAGAGGAAGAGGCCGAAAGCGGTCCCGACCCGGTCATCGCCCAGCAGCGCTTTGGTGCCGTTCAGGAACAACTGAACGCTACCCTCAAAGTGCTGAAGAAGAACGGCCGCCAGCACAAGGACAGCCTCAAGGCGATGCTTGAACTGGCAGAATTGTTCATGCCGATCAAGCTGGTGCCAAAGCAGTTCGAAGTCCTGGTCGAACGCGTTCGCAGTGCCCTGGATCGTCTGCGTCAGCAAGAACGCGCAATCATGCAACTGTGTGTCCGTGACGCACGCATGCCTCGCGCCGACTTCCTGCGCCTGTTCCCGAGCAACGAAACCGACCAGACCTGGAGCGGCGATCTCTCCAAGCGCAGCACCAAGTGGGCGGCAGCGCTGGGCGAGAAAAACGACGCTATCGTCGCTTGCCAGCAAAAGCTGATCGACCTGGAGACGGAAACCGGTCTGACCATCGCCGAGATCAAGGACATCAACCGTCGCATGTCGATCGGTGAAGCCAAGGCTCGTCGGGCGAAGAAAGAGATGGTCGAGGCCAACCTGCGTCTGGTTATCTCGATCGCCAAGAAATACACCAACCGCGGTCTGCAGTTCCTCGACCTGATCCAGGAAGGCAACATTGGCCTGATGAAGGCGGTGGACAAGTTCGAATACCGTCGTGGTTACAAGTTCTCGACCTATGCCACCTGGTGGATTCGCCAGGCGATCACCCGTTCGATCGCCGACCAGGCCCGCACCATCCGTATTCCGGTGCACATGATCGAGACGATCAACAAGCTCAACCGTATTTCCCGGCAGATGTTGCAGGAAATGGGTCGCGAACCGACGCCGGAAGAGCTGGGCGAACGCATGGAAATGCCTGAGGACAAAATCCGCAAGGTATTGAAGATCGCCAAAGAGCCGATCTCCATGGAAACCCCGATCGGCGATGACGAAGACTCGCATCTGGGAGACTTCATCGAAGACTCGACCATGCAGTCGCCAATCGATGTGGCCACGGTTGAAAGCCTGAAGGAAGCAACCCGAGACGTGCTCTCCGGTCTGACTGCACGCGAAGCCAAAGTGCTGCGCATGCGTTTCGGTATCGACATGAACACCGATCACACCCTCGAAGAGGTCGGCAAACAATTCGACGTGACCCGTGAGCGGATCCGTCAGATTGAAGCCAAGGCGCTGCGCAAGCTGCGCCACCCGACGCGAAGCGAGCATCTGCGCTCCTTCCTCGACGAGTGATGACGAACCCCGGCCCAGGCCGGGGTTTTTCTTTTCTGCCATCAAGCATTTTAACGCCCGCGTCTTACCCTCTCGCAGAAATGCCCGTCTACACTCGAAACAGTTCATCTGTATGACGAGGCCGATATGCCCAGAATGCCGGCCCTTCTGTTGCTGCTTCAGCTGTTCTGGAGTGCAACGGCCGGCGCCTTGACCCTGACCGACGAAGAAAAAGCCTGGCTCAGCGCTCACCCGCAGCTGCGTCTGGGCGTCGACGCATCCTGGCCACCATTCGAATACCGTGACCAGGACGGCCGCTACCAGGGATTGGCTGCCGATTATATTGCCCTTGTCCAGGAACGACTGGGCGTCGAGTTCAAGCCGGTCGAGCCGACCAGCTGGACGGCTGTGCTTGAACAGGCAAAGCAAAACAAGCTGGACCTGCTCCCCGGCATCATGTCGACGCCGGAGCGTCAGGGCTTTCTGGCGTTCACCCGCCCCTACCTGGATTTCCCGATCGTCATCCTTGCCCATGAAGGCGGGGCGCAGCCACGTACCCTCAAGGACCTCTACGGGCTGAAGATCGCCGTGGTCGAAAGCTACGCGCCCCATGAGTTGCTGCGTACGCATCACCCCGACCTGAACCTGGTCGCCTTGCCCAACGTCAGCTCGGCCCTGCAAGCACTGGCTACCGATGAAGTCGACGCCGTTGTCGGCGACCTGGCATCGAGTATCTGGAGCTTACGCCAGCTCAAACTGGACGGTTTGTACGTCAGCGGCGAGACTTCCTACCGCTACCAACTGGCGATGGCGGTTCCGCGGGAACAGAAGATCCTCGTCGGCATCCTCGACAAAGTCATGGCCGACATGAGCCCGGGGGAAATCAGCAACATTCAGGAACGCTGGGTTGGCAATGTTCTGGATCACCGCACCCTCTGGAATGATCTATTGATCTACGGACTGCCCGGCATCTTGGTGTTGGTGGCAATACTGTTCGCAGTCATTCGGGTCAACAGGCGTTTAAGCTCGGAAATTTCCCGACGCATCGCTCTCGAGCAGGAACTGCGCAGCAGCGAGTACCACTACCGCGGCCTGGTCGAAAGCCTCTCGGCCATCGCCTGGGAAGCCGATGCCAACGATTTCACTTACAGCTACGTCTCACCTCATGCCGAAGACCTGCTCGGCTACCCGCTTAGCCAGTGGCTGCGTCCAGGCTTCTGGCGCAGCATCATTCATCCCGACGACGCGCTCTGGGCGCAGGCTTTCTGTGACAGCGAAACCGCTGCCGGGCGCGACCACAGCCTCGAATACCGGGTAATTCGCGCCGATGGCCGTAGCCTGTGGGTGCGCGATATCGTCAGCCTGATCGAACACGGGCACAAGCCAGTGATGCGCGGGCTGATGATCGATATCAGCGAAACCAAGAATGCCGAGGGCGCCTTGCGTCTCTCGGAGCAGAAATTTGCTTCAGTATTCCAGCAGTGCCCGGACATCTTGTTGATCGCCCGTCTTAGTGATGGCTGCCTGCTGGAGGTCAACGAAGCGTTCGAAGAACAAATGGGCCTGAGTTCGGCAGAAGTCGTTGGCCATACGGCCACCGACTTGAACATCTGGGGAATCAACGGCATCGGCCCGGGGCTGCTTCTGCGCCTGCAGTCCGGCAGCATCCGCAACCTGGAAACGCTGTTCCGACGCAGCAACGGCCAGCTCTTCACCGGGCTGATCTCGGCGGAGACCTTTGAGCTCGACAGCACACCTGCTCTGGTGGTGGCCGTGCGCGATATCAGTCAGCTCAAAGAAACCCAGGAGCAGTTGCAAACCTCCGAAGAGAAATTCGCCAAGGCCTTCCACGCCTCGCCGGATGGTCTGCTGCTGTCGCGTCAGAGTGATGGCTTACTGCTTGAGGTTAACGAAGGCTTCTGCCGCCTCACCGGTTTCGACAGCCACATGTCACTGGATCACACCTCCCTGGATTTGGGCATCTGGGTGGACCTCAACGAACGTCGGCGCCTGCTGGAAATGCTCAAACGAGATGGCTTCGTCCGCGATTTCAGCTGCCATATCCGCCGCAGCGACGGACAAATACGCCTGTGTGAACTCTCTGCCCGCCCCCTACCGATTGGCGGCGTCGATTGCATGCTGACCATCGCCCGGGACATCACCGAACGCCATCTGATGCAGGAAAAACTGCAGCTGGCCGCCACGGTGTTCGAAAACACCGCTGAAGGCGTGTTGATCACCGACACCGAGCAACGCATCAGTGCAGTAAACCGGGCATTCAGCGAAATCACCGGCTACAGCGAGTTCGAAGCCCTGGGGCAGACACCGCGTCTGCTCGCCTCGGGGCAACACGACAGCGCGTTTTATGCCGCCATGTGGCATCAGCTGACCGCCGAAGGGCACTGGCAAGGCGAAATCCACAACCGACGCAAGAACGGCGAGCTGTATCCCAGCTGGCTGACCATCAGTGCTGTGCGCAACAGCGACCGCAGCATCACCCACTTTGTCGCCGTGTTCGCCGATATTTCCAGCCTCAAACATGCCCAGGCGAAACTCGACTACCAGGCCCACCACGACCCGCTGACCGGCCTACCCAACCGCACGCTGTTCGAGAGCCGCCTGCAAGCCGCGCTCAACTGCGCGCAAACCTCCAAACGTCAGGGTGCGGTGCTGTTCCTCGACCTGGACCGTTTCAAACACATCAACGACAGCCTGGGCCATCCGGTCGGCGACCTGCTGCTCAAGGGTATTGCCCAGCGCCTGAAAGAGCAGGTGCGCGATATCGACACCGTGGCGCGCCTGGGCGGCGATGAATTCATCATCCTCTTGCCTGGCCTGCACCAACCCAGCGACGCCGGGCACATAGCCAACAAGCTGCTGGCCTGTTTCAGCGCCCCCTTCCAGGCTGGCGAACACGAGTTCTTCACCAGCGCCAGCATTGGCACCAGCCTGTATCCGCAGGATGGCACCGATGTGGCCTCACTGATCCGTAATGCCGACGCCGCGATGTATCGCTCCAAGGCCAAAGGCCGCAACCGGGTCGAGTCCTACACCCGCGACCTCACGGCCCAGGCCAGTGAACGCATTGCCCTGGAACACGAATTGCGCCGGGCAATAGAGCGTAATGAGCTGAGCCTGTGCTACCAGCCCAAGTTCAGCCTGAAAACCCAGAGCCTGGTTGGCGCTGAAGCCTTGATCCGCTGGACTCACCCGCTGTTCGGCGAAGTACCTCCGGAACATTTCATCGGCCTGGCCGAAGAGAACGGCATGATCCTGCAACTGGGTGATTGGGTGCTCGAGCAAGCGTGCAAGCAAATGCAGGCCTGGAAGCAACGTTACCTGGCCTTCGGCCCGCTGTCGGTCAACCTCGCCGGCGCTCAACTGCGTCAGCCCAGCCTGATCAAACGCATCGAGCAACTGCTCAAGACCCACCAGCTCAAAGCCGGTGACCTGCAACTGGAGATCACCGAAAACTTCATCATGAGCCAGGCCGAAGAAGCCCTGGCCATCCTCCACCAGCTCAAGCATCTTGGCGTGCAGTTGGCCATCGACGACTTTGGCACCGGCTACTCCTCGCTGAGTTACCTCAAGCGCCTGCCGCTGGACATCCTCAAGATCGACCAATCGTTCATTCGCGGACTGCCGGACGATCCCCATGATGCGGCCATTGCCCGAGCGATCATTGCCCTCGGCCGCAGCATGCAACTGACCATCATTGCCGAAGGCGTGGAGAACCAGGCACAGCAGCAATTTCTCAAGGCCGAAGGCTGTGAGCAGATACAGGGTTACATCGTCAGCCTGCCGCTGCCCCCCGAAGAATTTGCCGCGACGTTTCTTCGTATAGCAGTTTCAGATCTTTCGGATAGCACAGCCTGGAAACCCTCGTTATAATCCGCGACCACTGGGGCCTATAGCTCAGTTGGTTAGAGCAGAGGACTCATAATCCTTTGGTCCACGGTTCAAGTCCGTGTGGGCCCACCAAAACAGAAAGCCGCGCATTGCGCGGCTTTCGTCGTTTTAGGCACTGCTATTTCCCCTTCAGTCAGATCATCACTCGGCTTCATGTGTCCACAAAGCGTCCACAGGTGGAGTTCCGATCCAGAAGTTATGTGCATTCGAGAGCGGGGCTGATGGATATTTGGCCTCATGGATTCTGCGCCAGCGCGGGTCACTCATGACCAAGACCATTGCCGACATTCGATGAGTTCCATCAACAACATCAAGCCACTCGCCTTTTTTAAGTAGCACCGGCGGTTGCTCGAAAGTGCCATTTGAAAACAGTGAAAACACTTGCGTGAAAAACCGCTTCTTACTGTTCTCGCCGAGGAAAATGGTCAGTAGCGTCTGCCGGCCATACGCATGGCCCGATACCATGTCCTGAAATCCGTTCAGGGATTCGCGAGAAAACTTCAACGTTTGCGTGTCGGCTTTTACAAGCTCCCACTGCACCGCCTGCCAAAATTGAATTGGCCACCTGAGGATTCCTGACCATCTGGTTTCCTTATGGAACTTCAGATCATTGGGCCCTGGTGGCCAACCTATGTCCTGGGCGAAAGGGAGTAACCAGTGGTACACAATGTCTGGAGGGAAGTTTGGCAAAGCTTGTTGAATCGCACCAAACAGATCCTGTTGCTCCTGTGATTCAAATTCCACCCTGCCCCCTACGCGCCAAAGGATTCAAGTTGACGACCTCAGCCATATGCCCAGGGCTGAAATGCGCATACTTCTGGGTCATAGCCAGCGTGGAGTGACCCAGAACTTTTTGCAGCGTGATGATATCGCCACCGTTCATCATGTAATGGCTAGCGAACGTGTGTCGCAGAACGTGGGTCAACTGCCCCGCAGGAAGGTCCAGCTCAATCGCATCCACTGCACGGCGGAAAGTCTCGTAACTGACCGTGAACGGCAACGAACGATGCAGGCGCTGCTCCAGATCCAGAGCCACTGGAACCGTGCGGTTCTTGCTCGACTTCGTTTTGCTGTAGTGCACTAGATCGAGACGATGCCGTCCCAGGCGGCTTTGGCCATCCCGGTCCAGCCGCCCATGGAGCTGAACCAGGCGCCTAAGGCCTGCACTTGGTCAGCGATCCACTGAAACGCAGCGGTATCCATCAGCGCGGCGGTCAGCTCGTCCCAATACGCGACGACGGCGACCACAACGGCGATCAACGCAATGATCCCGACAATGACCAGGGCGACGGGGTTGGCCATCATGGCGGCATTCACCAGCCAGATCGCGCCCTGCCACAGCAGCATTGCGCCTTTGGCTACGCCCATAATCGCGATCATGGCCACGATGCGGGCAATGAACAGCGCGCCCTGGACGGTGTGAACCATGAACATGGCAATGCTGCGCCATCCGCTCCAGGTGAACAGCGTCCATGCCATAGTCGCGGCCATCCAGACCATTTTGCTGATACCCACGATCAGGGTTAACGCGCTCATCGCGGCCACGATGCCCAGGATGGCCAGGATCGCGATGCCGATCACACGGGTGATGTTGGGAAAGATCTGAGTCCAGCGCACCAAGGTCTGACCGATACCCACCAGGCGATCCATCAGCGGTTGTAGGATTGGGATCAACGCTTGGCCAAAGGCGATCCGTAGTGCCTGAACTGCTGCGCCGAACTGCTGCCAAGGGTCCACCATGGCCTTGGCCATTTTCTCGGCCTGCTCCAGGCCCCGAACCTTGCCGAGCTGCTCGATGCCGTTTTTCAGGCGTCCGGTGTCCTTGGCCAGGGCACCGATTACCTGGGCGCCTTCGCCGCCGAAGGCCTCGACCAGTTTGTTGTTGGCAGCGGCGTTGCTCAGGTCGCCAAACTTGCCCTCAAGCTTGGCGAGAATGTCCAGCATGGGCAGCACTTTGCCGTTGTTGTCGGTGAATTTCATGCCCAGCTTTTCCGAGGCATTACCGATGTTCTCAAAGAAGGCCTTGTAGCGACCGCCGGCGTCACCGCCTTCCATGGTGCTGCTTAGCGTTCCGATAACGGCCATTTGCTCGGCTAGATCGACGCCCGACGCTGTAGCAATGGCGCCGGCTTCCTTGAAGGCGTCTTTCATCGCCGAGCCGCTGGTGCGGAATAGCTGAACCGCCAGCGCGGTCTGGCCGCCCAGCTTCTCTAAGGGTTTTCAGGTGGCGGCAAGTGCGGTGCCGCATCTTGTTTGCGCCGTGCCTTTCGGCAATTTTCGAGGCGAGTGCCAACACCGATTGGTGGGTACAACTCGGTCGCCCGCTCGAAATGCTTGATGGCCTTCGCCCAGTCTTTGGCCTCCATGGCGCGAATACCGATCAACTTGTGGTACTTGGCCGGGATCTGTTCGGGTAGTTTCCATTGGCCATCCACGCGGGGCAGCAAGTCGGACAGGTAGGGCTCAGGACTGCGCTTGGCCTGATACTCAGACTGGGCCCACTCGATCACCGCATCAGCCACGAAAGTCGGAATGTCCCTGGCGAACCGCTCCGGCATGGCCTGCCCTTGCTCCATGGCAAAGTCGGCAAGCTCCAGGCCGTCGTCGAACTCAGCGGTATCGAAAAGCCAGATCATCACGCAGACCAACACCCGGTTAGGCATGACCAGGCCAGACGCGGCGTAGCGCTGGACGTACTCCTGGTATTTGGGCAATAGCTCGTCGCGCTTGAGGTCCTGTTTACTGGCCAGGCCTTTGGTGGCGCTTAAGCGCTCCAGGTCCTGGTCCAGGGCGGCTTCCATCAGCATCAAGTGCTTACGGGCGTTGGCTGGACTGTCCAGGGCCGTAGCACTGGAGTAAGCCGCCGGGGCAGCAGCTGCCGCGACAGCGGCAGCGCCCCCCAAGGCCAGGATGCGGCGCTTGTGCGCCATGGCCAGGCTCACGCCGCAAGCTCCACGTTTTCGGTGAGCGCGATCTTTTCCAGCTGCTCGATCACGTAGCCTTCATTACGGCTGTTGTAGTCCTCGACGCGGGAGCGTTTCGGGTTATCCACAGTCTGCTTACGCCAGCTGGAGTCCTGGTAGTAGATCGACAGGTTGTCCCAACTGGTGACCAGCACCGCGTTCACCGGGAAGAACGGCACTTTGAAAGCTGGCAAACCGCCGTAGGTGGCGATCACCTGGGCATCTTCAATGCGCTCTTTTTCGGTCGGGGTGTCGCCCTGCTTGGCGTACAGCTTTGCCTTGTCGGCGGCGAGTAGGTCGGAACCGATGATTGCCACCAGGTCGCCGCCGTCGCGCAGGCGTTCGTCCACCAGTTGCAGAGTGTCATGCACCAGGGCGTCGAGGTTGGCGTAGTCGCCGTCAGTCCCCAGGACTACTTTGCCCGGCGTCTTGCCTTCCTTGAGCACTTGCTGAGGCGCCTGCTCGCGCAGTTGCTGCAACCAGCCTTTGTTCACGTCCTGGAGCAACCTGGTCCAGGAGCTGGCCAGCAAACTGGATGGCGCGGCCACGTTCACCAGCGCTGAAGGCCCTCAGTTCGCCCTGTGCCTGATGTTCCTGGCGACCCGATTCGATCATCTGGCCGCAAGCCTGGCCCGTTTCAACGCTTTGATACCGCTGCCCGAGCTGGTGCGCACCGAACGCCGGGCGAGCCACTTGGCGAAGCTGGAAGCGGAAAAGTGGGTGATTCCCGAAGCCGCGCCGTTACCGCGCTGGCAGACTTTGCCGCTGGAGCGCTGCACCGTGGTCAAGGCGGCCCAGCAGTCGATGGCCGGCCAGATCGCCGTCCTGGAGAGTTACGCCGCCGACAGTTCGCCGATCGCCGACCTCGCTGCACTCGCCACCCGCAAGGCCACGCAACAGCAAGAGCGTGACCAGGGCCTGGCTGACCTGCAGGCCTTGCTCCAGGACGGCCAGGCAGATACCAGCATTCGCGCGCGCATGCTAGGCCCGGGTAATGCTGCCGATTTGCGCCGCGAGCTGTTGCAGGGCGATACCCCAGGCCATGAGTGGGTCATGAGCGCCGGCGCGCTCCTGGTCGGCTCCGAGAAAGGACTGAGTTTCGTGCGCGAACTGGTGGGCCTATGACTCTGTTACTGGACGGCGAAGCGGTTCAGGGCAAGACCCTGAAAGTCACCGCGAATATGCGCATTGAGAGCGACGACCTGTCGGGGCAGACCAGCAACACCGAGACGGCGCACAAGGGATTCAAGCCCAAAACCCTGACCATCACGTTGACCATTCCCTACGTCGATCATCCTTGGTTGCGCGCCTTGATGCGCTTGGCGGAGGCCACCGAAGGCGGCGGCCAACTGAAGACCTATCGAGTCGTCAATGACACGGCGGCGGCATTCGGCATGCGACAGGTGCAGTTTTCCGATGGGGTCAGCGCCCGGGAAGACGACATTCTGCAGTGTTGGCGAGTGCAGTTCGGACTGACCGAAAAGAAATCCAACCCGGAGAAGGTAGAGAAGCGCCGGCCCAAGAATGGCGTTAGTGCCCAGTCCGGGCCCGGGGCAGCAGTCGGTACCGACGGTGCAAGCGGCGAGGGCAGCTCCAAGGGCCAAGGCCTGAGCGGCTTTGAAGCGACGTTGAAAAAGGTGGATGACTGGCTTGGGGGCGGGCAATGAAACTGCACCAGGTGCTGACCGTCGCCGGCGTTTCGTATGCCCTGGTCCAGGCCGATGTCCGGCTGGAGCTGCGCAACCCGGGGCGGGCAACTTTCACTGTCCAGACTGGTGTGCCTCTGAAAGGCCTGGTCACGTTGGATGTCGGCTACAACGACAAACCGCTGCAACGGCACTTCATTGGCTACATCGAGCGCTGCACAGCGGCCAACGCGGTGCAGCAGGTTCTGTTCTGCCGCGAGCTGGCCGCGATCTTGGCCAAGCCGTTGCCTATGAACTTACGTCACGTCGATTTGCGCGGCGTGCTCGAGGAGTTAGGCCGACATACCGGCCTGAGTTTCCGCGTACCCGAACGTTCCTATGCGACGACCAAGACGCCGTTTTTCTACAGCCTGGCCGCTGGCTATCAGGCGATGGAAAGTCTGGCCCAGGTGTTCAACATTCCTGACTTTATCTGGCAGCAGCAAGGTGATGGAGAGGTATTTGTGGGCAGTTGGGCGGACAGCTTCTTTGCCGCCCGACCCGCGCTGCAACTGCCTACCGAGCTTTTCGACAGTTACCAAGGCAACCAGAGCGCGATGATTGCAGCCCTGCCCGGGATGCGACCAGGTGCAACGATCAACCACGGCGAACGCGTCACCCATGTGGCACTCGCCGGCAACCAGATGGCCATCAAATGGAAGATGCAATCCGGCGCGCAGTAGAGCGCCAATTCCCCGAAATCACCGGGGGTTACCACTTGCCGCGCTTCGGTCGCGTGGTCGCGGTACCGGATGCGCCGGCGGCGCCCGGGCTGTGCGACGACTTCCGCCCGCGCTTCGGTGTTGATGTCCAGGTGCTGCTCCCGGACGGCGAGCCCGACCCGGCCCTGCCGGTGTTCAACAGCTTGCCACTGCCGGCGCCCATGGGTGGCCAAGAAGCCGGCATGTTCGGTTTCCCCGAAGAAGGCACTACCGTGGTGGTCAGCTTCGCCTATGGCCTGCCGCACAAGCCTTTTATCCAGCAGATCCTGCCGCATGGGTTGAGCTTGCCCCGGGTGCCAAAAGGGGACCAGGTCTGGCAGCACAGTGAAGCTTGCCAGCAACGTGTTGACGCCGACGGTAACTGGCTGCGCCAGACTGACGGAAAGATTCAAGACAAGGCGATCGAGCGCGAGGTGCAAGCCATGGCTAACACTGAGAGCTTCCAGAGCCACACCAGGAACGTGGACGACCATTCGACCGAGTCAGTTGGCGGGGTGAAGAAGATCGAAGCGCTGGGCGCGATGAAGCTGCTTTCCGGAGGATCGGCCAGCCTGGCCGCTGTGGACGACCTGCACCAGGCCACAGGCCGCGACTACAACCTGGTGGTCGGCCAGAAGCACAACGCCACGGTTGGCGGGGATATGCAGGAGCAGATCCAGGGTCTGCGTCGCAGTGTGGCCAAAGTCAGTCAGCGACTGCAGGCGCCCAAGACTTGGTTGGGATCGGATAGTGTTAATGTGCTTCAGATACTGTCCGAACTTTTGGATCTTGTGAGTCTAATGAATATACAGTTGGCTATTCATACACATGCGACCAGCCCGACGCCGACGAATGCTGCTACGTTTTCACAATATGCTACTCAAGCGTCTGCTTTTTCAGGACTGCTCAATAGTATTAAGTTATGAATCTTCAGGAGGGTGGGCTGGCTCTTTCGGTCTACCCCATTTTTTGGAAAAGTTGGCGCCATACCGTTCTTTCCAGAAGTTCGCATATGGTCTAAGAGTTATGTATAGCATTTGCCACCACAAAAAAATTGCCGGATCACTATGCATATGGCTGCTTGGGGCGTAGCCGTGTGATACCTGGTTTCTCAGGTCGCCATATACTTTATCTATAAGTATAGACTTGAGGCCAGTGATTATGTTCTCCCCAAAAGCGTCCAATATATCTTGATGGTCTAACAGGTATTTTAATCCGTCGCGCTCTTGCGTGCCGTCAGGGTATTTTCGCGATGTTTCTTTGCTTTTTTGTTTTAATACGTATCGAAGGGAGTTTTCGATCTGCGGAATTAGGAGATGGGTTGAAGTAACGAAGTCTCCATGCAACCCTGCATTTAGCCCGCGTTCAAAATACTCTGCGTGTCCAGGTGGTACAAAAGGGTTGTTTCTCAGTATAGGTTTCCAAAAGTCGCTATCCCAGTAGAAGCTGTTATTTATGCTCTCTAACGCTGGAAGTATTCTGGATTTTACTTCAAAGGTGTGTGCGATTTGCATCATGCGCATCATGTGAGCCCAAGTGGCTTCATCATTTTCACTGTTGCCTGTCATTGCCGGTGTCGTAGCTACGGGAATTCCTTCATGATCAAAATGCTCAGCTCCGAGATGGGCAAAAATACTATCCCGCATCATTTCACGTGTCTGGTTTTTCAGGGATGTGACCTTAGCGGGTTGGCTGACAAATAATATCAGTCTGAAAAGGCTGTCAAAAAAATCCACGCCCTGTACTAATTCAACAGCCTCTTTGACTACATCGGTGACGTCGCCCGAAGGAATCGATATGGTTGTCATGAAGTGACGCCATTCTTTTTGATGCCCCCTCATTTCAATGTACAGGGCATCTCTCTCTTCACGTGTTTGTGGGATTTTTTCTAGTGCTTCGATAGCAGCCATAAGGCAGCTGGAGCTCAATAGGCTGTCATGAATTTTAGCTTCGTCAATATGGCAGTCTGCGATCTTCCTATAGACATCCTGCTCTTTGTCTTTATCATTAAGTGATATAGCACAGCTGACCGCAACTTCCAGTAATGAAACAGCGATTCTGTGTCTCTTTTTTTTAGCAAGACTCTCGGCGATTATTAGACACTGCGCATAGATCCAGCTGTCCTCTTTGATTCTTAGCTCATAGACCAATCGTATAGCGTCAAATGGAAACTGAATCTTGTCAGTTTGCTCTATGTGTTGCACTAAACTCTCCGCAATGGATGAGTATCGTTCCCCAGGAGCCTTTCTATATTTGTATCCTAAGCGGAGTGCTCGCTCTACTCTTCGGATAGCGCTCATATGCTCGCCCGCAGCGGTTAAGCGCTGCGCTGATGCAAAGTACGCATCAACAGCGATGTGAGCCTGTGTAACAAGTCGCGGAATCCTTGTTGCAATTAAGTCGCTTATTCTTGCCCTGAGCTCGGGGTCTTTTATATTTCCGGATATGGCCGATAAACAAAACACGGAAGTGAGGCTGAACGTATCTATGTTTGGGCTAGATTGGTCGCCGAAGCGCAAAAATGGTACGAAAGGCACATTCGGATTTTTGGGCGTAAGCATCATTGAAGTGGCCCAGCTTAAGATTGCCATTGCATCATCGTCGGAATCCTCGCCAAACAACAAAGCGTAGTCTGAGCATTTCATACATCCAGAGCCGTCTATTTTCTCAATCGCACTTAGTAGCTCCAGTGGGGATGCACTACGTTCTTTTTGTGGCATGGCCGTTCCTTCGCACTCTTCAAAGAGACTGTCTCAGCATTTCGTATAGAGGTTTACCAGTAAAGCCAAGCGCTGTAAAAAAATAGCTCGGAAAAATCACTTATCCCCCTCCCGCCGACGCGCTTTGCGTCGCGAAATATTGCAAAGCCCCGGGGCGATGCAATCGAGGTCGCGCCCAAGCCTGCCATGGGCCCTGTGGGGCATAGGGGCATTTCACTCTGTGCAAGGTTTTGCAAAGACGTGTGAACCTGATGCAGGGCGAGTGTCCACATCGTGTCCACACCTGGCACGAACACCTGCAACCAATAGGCTCATATATCTCTGAAAGCACAGTGAATGCTGGGTTTCCCCAATGGAGCCAGGTCGTTTATGAGGGCTCATAATCCTTTGGTCCACGGTTCAAGTCCGTGTGGGCCCACCAAAAATGAAAGCCGCGCATTGCGCGGCTTTTTGCTTTTCTATCACCAGGAAATGCAAAGGGCTTATCGCTCGCCGTCCACACTGCATAAGGCTATTAGCATTCAGGACAGGAAAGCTTATAAAATACGCGGGCTTCACCCAGTCAAGCCCCCAATCATTGATGCACGCTAAGGATTCATACAATGGACGCTCCTGCAGCACGGTTGATTTCTGACGTGCCTTTGAGCGTCAGCCATTTCGACGATTGCCGCAATGCAGGATCGGGCTCGGTTTTCGTGATCGCCTCGGGTAGTTCGGCAAAGGACTTTCCTTTCAAGGAGTTCTCCGATATTCCGATGATCACGATGAACGGTGCGATATCCATGTTCCTCGATACGCCAATCAAGCCGTTCTTTTATGTCTGCACGGACAAGGATTTTTCTAATCAGCAGCCCGAGCTGTTTGCCGAAGCCATGCGTCGCAGTGAACGGGTTGCGCTCTGGGAAGATCAGTACAAGTCCGCCGGTGTGGCCGCCCACGGCAAACTGTATTTTCTGCGCAAGGCGCCCAAAGCGAGGTTTACCGACCTGCTGCGAAGAGACCCTGAGCTCATCCGCAATCGCCCCTTTCCAGGAAGCCGCAGGAAACCCCTGGGATTCAGCAAAAATATGCATCGCGGCTTTTTCGACGCGCGTACGGTGGCTTACGTAGCGCTGCAGATTGCCCATCATGCGGGCTTCAACAAGGTCTTTCTGGTTGGCGTGGACCTGAACCAGAATGCTGGCAGGTTCTACGAAAACAGGCACTCCAAACTGTCCCCTTGCGGACTGGACCAACACTTCGAGTCGCGAATCCTGCCGTCCTTCGAACTGCTGGCCGAGTCAGTAGTAGGCGACGACTTCGCCGTCTACAATCTGTCGCCCTCCTCCCGCCTTCCGCGCGCAGTGATTCCCTTCAAAACCCTCGACGAAGTGCAGGCACTGGTACGCACCTGAGTATGCGCGGCTTGCTCGCTAGAGTGAGGTGTGGATAGGCTGATGCATTCACTTCACACGCCGCTCTACGCGGCGTACACCTGAGAGTTTCCATGTCCGACAGCCGTCCCGTCGCCCTCGACGAAATCGATCGCCAACTGATCTCGCTGCTGCAGATCAATGCCCGCGAAAGCGTGGCCATGCTCGCCCGCCAGTTGGGTATCGCCCGCACCACGGTGACGTCGCGCCTGGCGCGCCTGGAGAAGACCCAGGTCATCAGCGGCTACGGCGTGCGTCTGGGCCAGCGCCTGATTGATGGCGGCCTGCAGGCCTATGTCGGAATCAAGGTGCAGCCACGCTCGGGCAAGGACGTGGTGCGTCGCCTGAGTGCCATGGGGCAGGTCCAGCAGCTGTGTACAGTGAGTGGGGAGTTCGACTATGTGGCCTGGCTGCGCAGTGACTCGCCGGAGCAACTGGACCAGTTGCTCGACCAGATCGGCAGCATCGAAGGGGTAGAAAAAACCACCACTTCGATCATCCTCAGCAGCAAGGTTGATCGTGGCCAGCCGGTTTGACTGTGTAACAGTGATGGTCAATATGCGGCACATATAAGTCAAAATGACGAAAAACAGCACATATCGACACCACTGTGCATCTTAATTACGTAACTCCAACCCTCTAAACTGACCGCCAGCGTTTTCCTATACTCATGCTTCGCATCCTGCGCAGCCCTGGCAAGGTCACCCATGAACAAGAACAATCGTCACCCCGCCGACGGCAAGAAACCTGTCACTATCTTCGGCCCGGATTTCCCGTTCGCCTTTGACGACTGGATCGAGCATCCCGCCGGCCTGGGCAGTATCCCGGCCGAGCGCCACGGTGAAGAAGTGGCGATTGTCGGTGCCGGTATCGCCGGACTGGTGGCCGCCTATGAGTTGATGAAGCTGGGCCTCAAGCCGGTGGTCTACGAGGCGTCGAAAATGGGCGGGCGACTGCGCTCGCAAACCTTCGAAGGCACCGACGGGATCATCGCCGAGCTGGGCGGCATGCGCTTCCCGGTATCGTCCACAGCGTTCTATCACTATGTCGACAAGCTCGGCCTTGAGACCAAACCCTTCCCCAACCCGCTGACCCCGGCATCCGGCAGCACGGTCATCGACCTCGAAGGCCAGACCCACTACGCGGAAAAACTCTCGGACCTGCCGAAACTGTTCCAGGAAGTCGCCGATGCCTGGGCCGATGCCCTTGAAGACGGCGCGCGCTTCGGCGATATCCAGCAGGCCATCCGCGACCGCGATGTCCCGCGCCTCAAAGAGCTGTGGAACACCCTGGTGCCGTTGTGGGACGACCGCACCTTCTACGATTTCGTCGCCACCTCCAAGGCCTTTGCCAAGCTCAGTTTCCTGCACCGGGAAGTCTTCGGTCAGGTCGGCTTCGGTACCGGTGGCTGGGACTCGGACTTCCCCAACTCGATGCTGGAAATCTTCCGCGTGGTCATGACCAACTGCGACGATCACCAGCATTTGGTAGTAGGTGGCGTCGAGCAGGTGCCGCTGGGCATCTGGCGTCATGTCCCCGAGCGTTGCGCGCACTGGCCGCAAGGCACCAGCCTCAGTTCGCTGCACCGTGGCGCGCCACGGCCAGGGGTCAAGAGTATCGCCCGCGACACCGACGGGCGCCTGGCGGTAACCGACAATTGGGGCGACACCCGCCACTATGCCGCCGTGCTCACCACCTGCCAGAGCTGGCTGCTGACCACCCAGATCGAATGCGAAGAGTCGCTGTTCTCGCAAAAGATGTGGATGGCCCTGGACCGCACCCGCTACATGCAGTCGTCGAAAACCTTCGTCATGGTCGACCGGCCGTTCTGGAAGGACAAGGACCCAGAGACCGGCCGCGACCTGATGAGCATGACCCTGACCGACCGCCTGACCCGCGGCACGTACTTGTTCGATAACGGTGACGACAAGCCGGGGGTGATCTGCCTGTCCTACTCGTGGATGAGCGATGCCCTGAAGATGCTCCCCCATCCGGTGGAAAAGCGCGTGAAGCTGGCCCTCGATGCGCTGAAGAAGATCTACCCGAAGGTCGATATCGCCGGCCATATCATCGGTGATCCGATCACCGTGTCGTGGGAAGCCGACCCGCATTTCCTCGGCGCGTTCAAAGGTGCATTGCCCGGTCACTACCGTTACAACCAGCGCATGTACGCGCACTTCATGCAGCAGGACATGCCTGCCGAACAACGCGGCATGTTCATTGCCGGGGACGATGTGTCGTGGACGCCGGCCTGGGTCGAAGGCGCGGTGCAAACCTCGCTCAATGCGGTGTGGGGTATCATGAATCACTTCGGTGGGCATACCCATCCAGACAACCCAGGCCCGGGCGATGTGTTCAACGACATCGGACCGATCGCCCTCGCCGACTGACGGGAGTAACACCATGCGCATCGCGCTGTTCCAAGGTGCACCGCAGCCACTGGACGTACCCGGCAACCTCGAGCGCCTGCACCAGCAGGCGCAACTGGCCGCCGCTCGTGGCGTAGAGTTGCTGGTGTGCCCGGAAATGTTCCTGACCGGCTACAACATCGGCAGCGAAGCCGTGGAGCGTCTGGCCGAAGCCGAAGACGGGCCGTCGGCCATGGCCGTGGTGGAGATCGCCCAGAGCAATCGCATCGCCATTGCCTATGGCTACCCGGAGCTGTCCGAGGACGGCCGGATCTACAACGCCGTGCAATTGATCGACGCCCACGGCAGCAGCCTGTGCAATTACCGCAAGACCCATCTGTTCGGCGGCCTGGACCGGGCGATGTTCAGCCCGGGACCAGACCATTTCCCGGTGGTGGAGCTGAACGGCTGGCGCCTGGGTTTGCTGATCTGCTACGACATCGAGTTTCCGGAAAATGCCCGGCGCCTGGCCCTGGCCGGTGCCGAGCTGATTCTGGTGCCGACCGCGAACATGGTGCCCTATGACTTTGTTGCACAGGTGACCGTGCGCACGCGCGCCTACGAGAACCAGTGCTACCTGGTCTATGCCAACTACTGCGGTGCCGAAGACGAGATCCACTACTGCGGACAAAGCAGCATTGTCGGCCCGGACGGCAGCATTCTGGCCATGGCCGGACGCGATACCACGCTGCTGCAGGCAGACCTGGAACTGCAACGGGTGCACGAAGGACGCGCGACCACGCCTTACCTGCTCGACTTGCGCCCTGAGCTCTACGGCAATCCGCGAGCGCGCGAATAATCCGCTAGCATGACGGTTCGCGCTACAACGGAACCGTCATGCCCAGCACTGTGCAACACTTCACCCTCGACAATGGCCTGCAGGTCACCCTGCGTCATGCCCCGCAGCTCAAGCGCTGCGCCGCGGCCGTGCGGGTCATGGCCGGCAGTCATGACGCCCCGCGCGCCTATGCGGGTCTCGCGCATTTTCTCGAACACCTGTTGTTTCTCGGCAACGACCGTTTTCCACTCGACGATGGCCTGATGCGCTACGTGCAGCATCATGGTGGCCAGATCAATGCCAGCACCCGTGAGCGCACCACCGACTATTTCTTCGAAGTCCCGCAAGCGGCATTTGCCGGCGGCCTCGAGCGCCTGTGCGACATGCTTGCGCAGCCGGTATTTGATCCGCAACGTCAGTTGCGCGAACGTGAAGTGATCCATGCCGAATTCATCGCCTGGTCGCGCAATCCCCACGCCCAGACTCAGTTTGCCCTGCTGCAGAGGGTATCCAGCCAACACCCCCTGAGTGGATTCCAGGCCGGCAACCGCTACAGCCTCCCCGTGCACAGCCGCGACTTTCAGACAGCGTTGCAGGGTTACCACCAGCGCTACTACCAGGCAGGCCAGATGATTCTGAGCCTGAGCGGGCCACAAAGCCTTGAGCAACTCGAAGCGTTGGCCCGTGGTACTGCCAGCTATTTGGCCAGTGGTGTTCGGATCACGCAGGCGCAACCATCGACGCTTGTCGGCGAAAAGCTTGGACCTCAACTGAGCGCTCAGCAACTGGATCTGCTGTATGCCGTCGAGCAACAACCGGCGGGCATGGAGCAGGCCATCGACTTTCTCACCACCTGGCTGACCGATGCCCGGCCAGGTGGACTGCTGGCGGCACTTCGTCAGCGCGGCGGAGTGCAATCGATTGAGTGTTCGCCGCTGTACAGTTTTGCCGGTCAGGCGCTGCTGCACATCCGGCTGAAGCTCAAGGATGCTGCCTCAAGCGAGCAGGCACAGGCGCTTGTTCAGAGTTGGTTGAGGTTCTTCCGCGATGTGGACCGGTCGGGGCTGTACCAGGAATACGCACACCTGCAAGAGTGCCGCGCCCAGGCGGCGACAGCCTTGGACCTGGCCTGTCGTGACAGTGCTGCCCGGCCTCATAAAGCACTGAGTGAGCAAGCCCGGTACGCCCTCGACAGTTTGCTCGATGGCCTGCTGCAAGACGCTACGCCAGCGTGCACTGAAGACTGGCATTTACCTGCCCCAGAACCCTTGCTCAACGTGCATTACACCAACCACCCAGCCATCCCGGTACCTACGGGTCTGCAGTTGAGTCCGCTACTACCGCCTGAGCGTCAGCAGGGTGTCGTCTATCTGCGCTGGCAGCTGACGGCGGCCGCACGCGATCAACTCTGGCAGGTTCTGGACCGGGCTTTGCAGCCACTGCGTGATCGTGCGGCAAGGACTGGCGTGACGTTGCAGTTCGAAACCTGTGGCAGGTTCTGGCAGTTGCGCTGCGCCGGTGTACCTGAAACGGTGGTCGCCGTAACCCGAGAAGCGCTGGAGGCACTACAGCAACCCAATGCGTCCAGCTGGGCTGCGAAGCCTGCGAGTGAAGCCGACGCCATGCCTATTCGCGCCTTGCTCCGTCAGCTTCCTGAACAGATCATCGGCCCAAATCAAGCCCCCTCGCCCGCGTGTACTCTCGGGCAAAGCGACCTGAAAGCGGTGTGGAAACATGCTCGATGGCAGGCCATGGCCACAGGGTTTGGCGAAAGCACGCAACACGCGCTCAACGCTGTGCTGCAGAATGTCCCCGGGCGTCCGGGCACACATCAGCTGATAGTTGCAGAATCTGTTCGCAGCTGGCACTACCTGCCACCCCTGGCCAGTGAACAGGCATTACTGCTGTTCTGCCCCGTGACGATCACGGAAGAAGCCAGTGCCCGTTTGCTGGCACAGCACATTCAAGGGCCGTTCTATCAGCGTCTGCGGGTCGAGCTACAACTGGGCTACGCGGTATTCAGCGCCTTTCGTCAGATTCAGGGCGTCAGTGGCCTGCTGTTCGGTGTGCAGTCGCCGAGTGTCAGCCACGCGCAGATCCTCGCCCATTTCGAAGATTTCCTCACTGCCCTGCCGTCTACACTTAGCGTTAGCCCCGACGTGCGCCAGGCCCTTGCCGAACAAATGAGCGAAGCCGCCATGAGCAATGCCGATGTCGCCGAATGGGCCTGGCAGGCACAGCTGGCGGGCCGCAGCCAGGCGACGCTGAATGATCTGCAGACAGAAATTCTCGCCATCGATGACGCGAAATTGCGACAGCGTGCCGAGGATCTTTTGCACGCCAAACGAGGCTGGCTGATCCTGGCCAATGGCCCCGCAGCCGAAGGTGGCACCTGGGTTAGCGGGTGATTCTTACCGAATATGTAACGGCATTTATCTTAGATTTAACCATTCAGTACGTAGTTTTTAGTAAGATAGCGCAATCTCGGCGAGTGGAACCCCTCGTCATCCGCGCGGACTAAACCAGTAACCGCCCAACCCAGCCCCATCCGGAAGGAGTCATTCCATGTGGACCAAACCTGCTTACACTGACCTGCGCATCGGCTTCGAAGTGACCATGTACTTCGCCAGCCGCTGAGTTTGCCTGCGCTACAACGCCTCGGTCAGCCGGGGCGTTTTTTATTTCAAGACCCGGCAGGAGTGGCCATGTACATCCAGATTCTAGGTTCCGCCGCCGGTGGCGGCTTCCCGCAGTGGAACTGCAACTGCGTGAACTGCAAAGGCTTTCGCGACGGTACCTTGCGCGCCACGGCGCGTACCCAGTCGTCGATTGCCCTCTCGGACGACGGTGTGCACTGGGTGCTGTGCAACGCCTCGCCGGATATCCGCGCGCAACTGCAAGCCTTCGCGCCCATGCAGCCGGCGCGAGCCCTGCGCGACAGCGGCATCGACGCCATTGTCCTGCTCGACAGCCAGATCGATCACACCACCGGCCTGCTGAGTCTGCGTGAAGGTTGCCCGCATCAAGTGTGGTGCACCGAGATGGTCCACCAGGACCTGAGCACCGGCTTTCCGCTGTTCACCATGCTCAGCCACTGGAACGGCGGCCTGCAGTGGAACCGCATCGAACTGCAGGGTAGCTTCTTCATCGAGGCCTGCCCGAACCTGCGTTTCACGCCCTTCCCGTTGCGCAGCGCCGCACCACCCTACTCGCCGCACCGTTTCGACCCGCACCCGGGCGACAACCTCGGGCTGATGGTCGAAGACCTGCGCACCGGGGGCAAACTCTTCTACGCCCCGGGCCTGGGCCAGGTGGACGACACGCTGCTGCAGATGATGGCTGAGGCCGATTGCCTGCTGGTCGACGGTACCCTGTGGGAGGATGCTGAAATGCAGCGCCGCGGTGTCGGCACCCGCACCGGTCGGGAAATGGGTCACCTGGCGCAGAACGGCCCCGGTGGCATGCTTGAAGTGCTGGAAGGCTTCCCTGCGCAGCGCAAGGTGCTTATCCACATCAACAACACCAACCCGATTCTCGATGAAGACTCGGCCGAACGCGCCGAACTGGATCGCCGTGGCGTCGAAGTCGCCTTCGACGGCATGAGCATCACTCTCTAGCAGGAGCCGACATGAGCGACGCCAAAGCGCTGTCCCCCGCCGAATTCGAACACGCCCTGCGCGCCAAGGGCGCCTACTACCACATCCATCACCCCTACCATGTGGCGATGTATGAAGGCCGTGCTAGCCGCGAACAGATCCAGGGCTGGGTTGCCAACCGCTTCTACTATCAGGTCAACATCCCGCTCAAGGACGCCGCGATCCTCGCCAACTGTCCGGACCGCGAGATTCGCCGCGAGTGGATTCAGCGCCTGCTCGATCATGACGGTGCGCCGGGTGAGGACGGTGGCATCGAAGCGTGGTTGCGTCTCGGCCAGGCTGTCGGCCTCGACCCCGACCAGCTGCGCTCCCAGGAGCTGGTACTGCCGGGCGTACGTTTCGCCGTCGATGCCTACGTCAACTTCGCCCGCCGCGCCAGCTGGCAGGAAGCGGCCAGCAGTTCGCTGACCGAACTGTTCGCGCCACAGATCCACCAGTCGCGCCTGGACAGCTGGCCACAGCACTACCCGTGGATCGACCCGGCCGGCTACGAATACTTCCGCACCCGTCTGGGCCAGGCCCGTCGCGATGTCGAGCACGGGCTGGCAATCACCCTGCAGCACTACACTACAGTTGAGGGCCAGCAGCGCATGCTGGAGATCCTGCAGTTCAAGCTGGATATTCTCTGGAGCATGCTCGATGCCATGAGCATGGCCTATGAGCTGAACCGACCGCCCTATCACAGTGTCACCAGTGAACGGGTCTGGCACAAAGGAATCGCCCTATGAGTTTTGATCGCGCACTCACCCCGAAATGGCGCCCGGGTTATCGTTTCCAGTACGAACCGGCGCAAAAGGGGCACGTCCTGCTCTACCCGGAGGGCATGATCAAACTCAATGAAAGCGCCGCCCTGATCGGCGGGCTGATCGATGGCCAGCGTGATGTGGCAGCGATCATTGCCGAGCTGGACCAGCAGTTCCCCGGTGTCCCCGAGCTCGGTGACGACATCGAGCAATTCATGGAGGTCGCCCGTGCCGAACACTGGATCGTCCTTGAGTGACGTACCGGCCAAACCTGAAGTCGGCCTGCCGCTGTGGCTGCTCGCCGAGCTGACCTACCGCTGCCCGCTGCAATGCCCGTACTGCTCCAATCCGCTGGACTTCGCCGCCCAGGGTCAAGAGCTGAGTACCGAACAGTGGTTCAAGGTAATGGCCGAGGCGCGGGAAATGGGCGCGGCGCAGCTGGGCTTTTCCGGTGGTGAGCCGCTTGTGCGCCAGGACCTCGCCGAGTTGATCGGTGAAGGGCGGCGACTGGGTTACTACACCAACCTGATCACCTCCGGCATCGGCCTGACCGAGGCAAAAATCGCCGCCTTCAAAGAGGCAGGGCTGGATCACATCCAGATCAGCTTCCAGGCCAGCGACGAGCAGGTCAACAACCTGCTCGCGGGCTCGAAAAAGGCCTTCGCACAGAAGCTGGAGATGGCCCGGGCGGTCAAAGCCCATGGCTATCCAATGGTGCTGAACTTCGTCACCCACCGGCACAACATCGACAAGATCGACCGCATCATCGAGCTGTGTATCGCCCTCGAAGCCGACTTTGTTGAATTGGCCACCTGCCAGTTCTATGGCTGGGCGCATTTGAACCGCGTCGGTTTGTTGCCGACCCGCGCGCAGCTGGAGCGGGCCGAGCGTATCACCAACGAGTACCGGGAACGACTCAAGGCTGCCGGCAATCCGTGCAAGCTGATTTTCGTGACCCCTGACTACTATGAAGAACGCCCCAAAGGCTGCATGAACGGTTGGGGCAGCGTGTTCCTCACGGTGACGCCGGACGGCACCGCGCTGCCGTGCCATGGTGCCCGTCAGTTGCCAGTGCAGTTTCCAAATGTGCGCGAGCACAGCATGCAGCACATCTGGTACGACTCGTTCGGCTTCAACCGCTTTCGCGGTTATGACTGGATGCCCGAACCGTGCCGCTCGTGCGACGAAAAAGAAAAGGACTTCGGCGGCTGCCGCTGCCAGGCCTTCATGCTCACCGGCGACGCCAGCAATGCCGACCCGGTGTGCGCCAAGTCAGCACACCATGACATCATCCTCAAAGCCCGCGAAGAAGCCGAGCACGCCCAGTTGAACATTGATCAGTTGACCTTCCGCAATGAGCGAAACTCCCGTGTCATCGTCCGCGGCTGAGCGTTTCAGCGCCGAACAGGCGGTGGCTGCCGGCACCGACTTCGCCGAATTGCGCGTCGGGCCGCAGGGCTTGTTCTGGAATGAATTTCGTCCCCGCGATGGCGCCTGCCGGGTCTGGCACTGGCGCAACGGCCAGGCCCATTGCCTGACGCCAGATGGCTTCAGCGTGCGCAGCCGGGTCTACGAGTACGGGGGTGGCAGCTTCTGCCTGAGCGATGAGGGCCTGGTGTTCGTCAACGAAGCCGACCAGCAGCTCTACACCCAGAACCTGTCGGGTGATGTACCCCAACCACTCACCCAGGGCGAGCGCCGTTACGGCGATCTGCGCTGGGCCGCGGGCCAGGTACTGGCTGTGGAAGAAACCCATGGGCCCGATCAGGTCGAACACCGCCTGGTAGCAATCAGTGCACAGCAACGCGAGGTGCTGGCCGAGGGCGCAGACTTCTACGCCGCCCCCACCCTGAGTACCGATGGCACGCGCCTGGCGTGGATCGAGTGGAGCCGGCCCGATCAGCCCTGGACCGCCACTCGCCTGCTCTGCCGCGAGCGCATGGACGATGGGAAATGGGGCGAGGCACGCGGCATCGCCGGCAGCGAAGGCCCGGCGCAATCCCTGCAACAGCCTCGCTTCGATGGACGTGGCCGCCTGTACTGCCTGTCCGATCGCAACGGCTTCTGGCAACCCTGGGGCGAAACCGCCCAGGGCTGGAGTGCCCTACCGGCGGTGAACGCTGATCACGCGGCAGCCCCTTGGCAACTGGGCGCCTGTACCTGGCTACCGCTGGGTGAGCATCACTACCTGGCGACCTGGTTCGAAGACGGCTTCAGTCGGCTGGGCCTGAGCCATGCCGATGGCTCGCGGCAACGGGTCGAAACCGACTACAGCCGTTTACGCTGCCTGGACCTGGACCAGAATTATCTCTATGCCATCGCCGCGTCGCCTACCTGCCCGTCGGCTGTGATTGCCATCGACCGCACGGATCATCGCGTGCAGGTTCTGGCCGGTGGCGCGTCGCCTTTGCCGGCCGAACGTATCAGCCGCCCACAGTCGTTGTGCTACCCCAGCGGTGACGGCACCGCTCATGGTTTCTTCTATCCGGCCATGAACGGCAGCAAGCGGCCGCCCTTGATCGTCTTCATCCATGGCGGCCCGACTTCGGCCTGCTACCCGGCGCTCGACCCGCGCATCCAGTACTGGACCCAGCGCGGTTTTGCCGTGGCGGACCTCAACTACCGTGGCAGCAG
Organism: Pseudomonas sp. GZD-222; assembly: GCF_049310525.1. Lineage (NCBI taxonomy): Bacteria > Pseudomonadati > Pseudomonadota > Gammaproteobacteria > Pseudomonadales > Pseudomonadaceae > Pseudomonas > Pseudomonas sp. GZD-222. The sequence continues at coordinate 629 of NZ_JBMOWO010000122.1, read as the reverse complement.
CGGCTACGGTCGCAGCTATCGCCAGGCCCTGCATTTGCGCTGGGGCGAGATCGATGTCGAAGATGCCTGCGCCGTGGTCGAACACCTGGCCGGGCGTAACCTGATCGACCCCACCCAAGCGTTTATCCGTGGCGGCAGTGCCGGTGGCTACACCACCCTGTGTGCCCTGGCCTTTCATGATGTCTTCCGCGCCGGCGCCAGCCTGTATGGCGTCAGCGATCCCCAGGCGCTGGCCCGGGCCACGCACAAGTTCGAAGGTGATTACCTGGACTGGCTGATCGGCGATCCGCTTGAGGATGCCGAGCGCTACCGGCAACGTACGCCGCTCCTGCACGCCTCACAGATCAAGGTGCCGGTGATCTTCTTCCAGGGCGAGCTGGATGCCGTGGTGGTCCCCGAACAGACCCGTTCGATGCTCACCGCGCTCAAGGCCAATGGCATCCGTGCCGAAGGGCATTTCTACCCGTCGGAACGTCATGGCTTTCGCACGGCAGCCAATCTGGCTCATGCGCTGGAAGAGGAATGGCGTTTTTATCGTCGAGTGCTAGCGGGCCTTTAGATCGCTATCGCGGGGGAAGCACGCCCCCCCCCACCGTTGCGAATCCTCTTTTGGTGGGTGCGTTCCCCCT
>NZ_JBMOWO010000121.1:0-22074 GCF_049310525.1 Pseudomonas sp. GZD-222 | reverse complement strand
GGGAAAACCTCCCTCCCCTTGGTTGGTCTTTTTTTTTTGGGAGGGGTCTTCCCCCGCGATGCCTCACCGCTTGGCGATGATGTACACCGCATGCACGATGCCCGGAATGTAGCCCAGCAACGTCAGCAGAATATTGAGCCAGAAGGCGCCGCCGAAGCCGACCTGCAGGAACACGCCGAGCGGCGGCAGGAGAATGGCGATGATGATGCGGATGAAGTCCATGGGGCAGCTCCCTTCAGTGATGTTCTAAAACAGACTGTAGCGCTGTGCCAGGGTTCAACCTGCAAACCACGGATAAAAAAACGCCCCAAGCCAAAAACTGCAGGCCCGGGGCGATGCGCAGGAACGCGAGACGGTTCAGAAAATTCGTTGGTTCGAAGGCGGCTCAGGCCGTGGCTTCACGCCTCTGGTGCTGTTGCGCCGAGTGCACGCGGGCGAAGGCTCTGGCCAGGCGCAGGAGCATTTCGTCGATGTTGCCCTTGCTCACCGTCAAGGCTGGCGACAAGCGCAGAACGTCGGCTTGCGGGGCGTTGAGCAGCAAGCCTTCCTGCAGCGCTGCCTTGACCAGCTCGGCGGCATTGTCTTCGCTCAGCTGCAGGGCCCACAGCAGGCCCTGGCCGCGGACTTCGCGCTGGCCATAACGACCCGCCAGGCGACTGAGGCCATCGCGCAGGTGCCGCCCGGACTCCTCGACATGTTCGAAAAAGCCCGGCTCCAGCACCGTCTCCAGTACGGCCAGGCCAGCGGCGCTCATCAACGCGTTGCCATGGTGACTGCCTTCCAGCTCACCGGCTTCGGCGCAACAGGCGCTGCCACGGGCCAGCAACGCCGCCAGCGGTACACCACCGCCCAGGCCCTTGCCCAGGGTGACGATGTCGGCGCGCACAGCGTAAGTCTGCTCGGCCAGCAAGGCGCCGCAGCGGCCGACACCGGTCTGCACTTCATCGAGAATCAGCAGGATGCCCAGTTCACGGCACAGGCGTTCGACCCCCTTGAGGTAGGCAGCCGTTGCCGGAATCACCCCGGCCTCGCCCTGGATAGGTTCGAGCATGATCGCCACGGTGCGCGAATCGACCGCAGCGTGCAGCGCTTCGAGGTCGTTGAACGGCACCTTGCTGAAACCCGGCAAGCCCGGCTCGCAGCGATTGCACGGCGACGGATCGGATGCCGACAACGCACCCAGGCTACGGCCATGACAGCTCTGGCTGGCGGTGATGATGTGGTAGGCGCCGTTGCGATGCAGCTGGCCCCACTTACGCGCCAGTTTGATCGCCCCTTCACAGGCTTCGGCACCGCTGTTGAGCAGGTAGGCCTGGTCGCTGCCGGTGCTCTGACAGAGCAGATTGACCAATTTCAGCAAACCGCGGTTATGAAAGCCGGCGCCCGGGTTGATCAGTGCCTGGGCCTGGCCACTCAAGGCTTTGACCAGCACGCTGGGACTATGACCGAGGCTGTTGACCGCGCAACCCTGCGTGAAGTCGAGATAGGCGTGGCCTTCACTGTCCCACAGCCAGGAGCCCTGACCGCGCACGAATACCTGCGGTGCACGCTCAGTGGCGGGCATCAGGCAATCGCGCGGCAGCGCTTCCTGGGTGGCAGCGGCAACAGGTAGCGGTTTGCGCTCGGCCACTACGGGCGTGGGGCGGCGAAAACTGAACAGATTCATGTTTTCAACCCTTTTGCCAATCCTATGTAAACAACATCAAGATACACAGTGTTCATCGCGCCTTATGGCCCTGCAAGCCTTGTGAATACGGGATAGACTAGGCGCATCGCCGGCTAACAGCCATTTGGTTTTTCGAGCTTTTTTGATAAGTATTGCTTATGGATTTTCGCCAACTGCGTTATTTCGTCGCGGTCTACGAAGAAGGCCATGTGGGCCGGGCCGCCGAGCGCCTGTCGTTGTCGCAACCAGCGCTCTCGCAACAGATTCGCCAGCTCGAACACAGCCTCGATGTCAGCCTGTTCGAGCGGGGCAACAAGCGCCTGCTGCCGACCCTCGCCGCGCACACTTTGTACAACCACGCCCTGCCCCTGCTCGACGGCCTGCAACGGGCCCGCGAGGCATTGCGCAACTTCAAGGGCCAGTCACTGCGCACCTTGGCCATTGGCGTACTGCAAACCGTACGCCCGAGCCTGGTCCCGCAACTGCTGGATCGCGTGCGCAAGGCCCAACCGCACCTGGTGGTGCAAATCTATGAACTGTCGGGGCTGGAAATCGAACGACGCCTGCTCAATGGCAGCCTGGACATCGGCATCAGCTATTTGCCACCGCGCCAGCCAGGGCTGCATGGCTTGTTGTTGTACGAAGATGAACTGCAACTTGTAATCCCCAACACTCACCCGCTGCGTGAATTCAAGAAGGTCTCGCTCAAGCAGGCCGCCGAATTGCCCATGCTGCTGCTCGGCGAAGAGTTCCAGGTACGGCAGATCTGGCAGACGCAGCTGGCCAACCTCGGCCGTCGGCCACAGGTGCAGGCAGAGATGAACAACATGGGCGGGATTCTCGACAGTCTCGGTCACACCTCGCTGGCCACCGTGCTGCCGGGGCGCGCCAAGGAAGTAGTCGGGGATGATCAGGAACTGCTCTGGAAACCGTTGAGCGAGCCACGGGTGCCACTGAAGATAGGCTTGGTGTTTCGCGATGCACAGCGCCAGCAAGCCTCGGTCGAGTTACTGCGCACGCTGCTGGAAGAGGAAGCCGACCCCCGGCAGATCGGGGTCTCGCCGCTCGATGTGCTGGGCTGATAGCGGCCCGCCACTTTTCTTCAGGCAAAAGAAAACCCCGCCGAGGCGGGGCTTTGCAGACTGTTTCCCTGACATCCATTTCGCCCCACCATCCTGGCAGGAATCCTTCGTGTCCGTGTTCTGTACTTTGCGCTTCCTGCGCTACGTCCATGTGAGAAAGATTAACTGTGGATCCAATCTTTCGATAGAGGCGAAAAGTCACCACGTCGTGTAAGAGATTGCTTACACGACGTGCTGTTGTCAGAACTGTGCCGCGTCCAGCAGGTACAGCGACTCGCTACCGGCTTTGACCGACGCGCTGAGCGAGTGGATACGCGGCAGCAGGCGGGCGAAATAGAAGCGTGCGGTACCCAGCTTGCTGGCGTAGAAATCATCTTCACCCTGCTTGGCCAGTGCGGTGCGCGCCATCAACGCCCACATGTAGGCATAGGCGGTGTAGCCGAATGCCTGCAGGTATTCCACCGATGCTGCACCGATCTCGTTCGGGTTGTTCTTGGCCCGGTCCAGCACCCAGGCGGTCAGGTCGTCGAGAGTGTCCAGGGCGGCGTTGAGCGGTTTGACGAACTCAGCCAGTTCACTGTCGGCACTGGCGGTGAAATGGCGAATCTCGTCGGCAAACAGCTTGTACAGCGCACCGCCGCTACCCACCACCTTGCGGCCCATCAGGTCGAGGGCCTGAATGCCGTTGGTGCCTTCGTAGATCTGGGTGATGCGCACATCACGCACCAGTTGCTCCTGGCCCCACTCGCGAATGTAACCATGGCCGCCGAACACTTGCTGGCCATGTACTGCCGACTCCAGACCGAGGTCGGTGAGGAAGGCTTTGGATACCGGGGTCAGCAGCGCGACGAGGTCCTCGGCACGCTTGCGGGTGATCGGGTCTTCGCTGAACTTGGCGGTGTCCAGTTGCATGGCAACGTAGGTAGAAAAAGCACGACCACCCTCGTTCAGCGCCTTCATGGTCAGCAGCATACGCCGCACGTCCGGGTGAACGATGATCGGGTCAGCGACCTTGTCCTTGGCTTGCGGGCCGGTTGGTGAACGGCTCTGCAGACGGTCACGGGCGTACTCGATGGCATTCTGGTACGAACGCTCGGCCGTAGCCAGGCCCTGGATACCCACGCCCAGACGCTCGTAGTTCATCATGGTGAACATTGCCGCCAGGCCCTTGTTCGGCTCACCGACCAGGTAACCCACGGCTTCGTCGAAGTTCATCACACAGGTGGCCGAAGCCTGGATTCCCATCTTGTGTTCGATCGAGCCGCAGTTGACCGGGTTACGCGCGCCCAGGCTGCCATCGGCGTTAACCATGAACTTGGGCACCAGGAACAGAGAAATTCCCTTCGGCCCGGCTGGCGCATCCGGCAGCTTGGCCAGCACCAGGTGGATGATGTTTTCGGTCAGGTCGTGCTCACCGCCGGTAATGAAGATCTTGGTGCCACTGACTTTGTAGCTGCCGTCAGCTTGCGGTTCGGCCTTGGTGCGGATGATGCCCAGGTCAGTGCCGGCGTGCGGCTCGGTCAGGCACATGGAACCGGCCCAGATACCGGCATACATGTTCGGCAGGTAGGTTTCCTTGAGCTCGTCGCTGGCGTGGGCGTTGATCGACAGGCAGGCACCTGCGGTCAGCATCGGGTACAGACCGAAGGCCAGGCTCGACGAGTTGACCATCTCCTCGACCTGAGCCGAGATCACCTTGGGCATGCCCATGCCGCCGTAGGCCGGATCACCACCCACGCCGACCCAACCACCTTCTGCGTAGGTCTTGTAGGCATCGATGAAACCGGCCGGCGTGCGCACCGCACCGTTGTCCCAATGGCAGCCTTCTTCGTCACCGCTGCGGCTCAGCGGCGCGATGCTCTTGCCAGTGACCTTGCCGGCCTCCTCCAGCACCGCCAGGGCGGTCTCTTCATCGACCGCTTCGGCCAGCCCCGGCAATTGCGCCCAGAGCTTGGAAACTTCGAAGACTTCATTGAGGACGAAGCGCATATCGCGCAGGGGCGCTTTATAGTCAGCCATGGCAACCTCTCACACTAGAGTCGGGGGCGGTCCCGCAGGACCGCTTCACTGTTATGCAGCCAGTGTAACCGAACAACTTTTGCGAGACATAGGGTCATCTCGCGACCATATAGTCACCTTCAGTCACGCTGTGCGCACAGCACCGCGCTTGGCTTGATGACCGTAGGCCATGACGCAGTTACGTCCCGCGCCCTTGGCGTTGTAGAGCGCCTGGTCGGCCGATTTGAGCACTTCGTCGGGTGAACGATGGTCAGCCAAGCGTTCGCTCACGCCGATACTGATGGTCACCGAGACACTGGACGCCGCCGACGCCCCACGGCGCTGACGTCCTTGCTGATCGTCCTGAGGGCGGTTGTCCTGATTGCGCAACTGGATGTTGTAGTTGGCGATCACCTCGCGCACCGCTTCCAGATGCGGCATGCACTCCTCAATGCTCTTGGCGGCGAACACCAGGGCGAATTCCTCACCGCCATAGCGATAGGCCCGACCGCCACCGGTCACCTTGGACAGCTTGCTGGCTACCAGGCGCAGTACCTGGTCGCCGACATCGTGGCCATGGGTGTCGTTGAATTTCTTGAAGTGATCGACATCCGTCATTGCCAGCACATAGTTGCGGCCTAGACGCTGCATCCGCTCGTTGAGCGCCCGGCGGCCCGGCAAGCCGGTGAGCTCATCACGAAAGGCCATCTGATAGGCCTCATGGGAAACCGCCGCAGCGATCATCAACATCACCTGGCTGCACATGATGTTCAGGGTGAAGGGCAGGATGAACGTCTGCGGCAGCATCCAGAAAATCCCGATCAGACCGATGATCTGTGCGGCATGCAGCGGTCTGGGCTCACGCAGGTACTGCACCACGAGCAGGACGAAGGCAATGAAGAACACCGGGTAAGCGAGCTGGATCAAGCTCATCCACTGGCCATGCAGTGATGGCCAGCGAATTTCTGCCAACCAGCCCAACAACGCCTGTGGAAAACTTTGCTCCAGGCCCAGGGCGACACTGCCAACAGCCAGCAAGACGGCGAAACGCGCGACCATGTCCTGGAACAAATGCGTGCGCTCCTGCCAGGCGCCGTAGAGGGCAAACATCAGCGGCAGCAACAGACAGACCAAATGGAACACCACCGCCGCATCTTCCCGAACACGACCATTGTCACGGTAGAAGTCAGTCTGGGTGTCGAGCAGGAAATAGGCGATGTACACCGTGAGCATCAGAAACAGCTCACGCTGGCGGCGATACACGGCGCAGTAGGCGCCACCCAGCAACAGGACCAAGGTAGGCAGGACATTGAACAGCGACGTGAAGAAGACGCTGAGGTCTCTCACATAAGCGGCGGCGAGCCCTGACACCAGCAGACAGACAGACGGCAGGAAGTGGCTCGGGCGTACAGCGGATAAACGAAACAAGGGTAATCTCCGACCCGGCAGATCAATAATGGCATTGTGCCTTTAACCTATCGGCAGCGCACATGAATAAATGAATTCACTTGGTCGGAAACTGTGGGTAATTGCCCCACAGGCAAAAAAAAACGCCTGCCGGTAAGGGCAGGCGTTTTTGTTACAGCGGGTGACTCAGTACGAGAGACCGAAGTGCTCTTCGTTCATGTCCATCAGGTTGTTGGCGCCCGACAGCATGGTTGCAACGTGCGTGCGGGTACGCGGCAGAATGCGCTGGAAGTAGAAGCGCGCGGTCTGCAGTTTGGCGGTGTAGAAGGCTTCTTCGCTGGTACCGGCAGCCAGTTTCTCGGCGGCCAGGCGTGCCATGTCGGCCCAGAAGTAAGCCAGGCAGGCGTAACCGGAGTACATCAGGTAGTCCACCGAAGCAGCACCGACTTCTTCGCGATCTTTCATCGCTGCCATACCGACCTTCATGGTCAGCTCGCCCCACTCTTTGTTCAGCTGGGCCAACGGTGCGACGAACTCGCTGACCGCTTCGTTGCCTTCGTTGTTCTGGCAGAACTTGTGCACGATCTTGGTGAAGCCCTTGAGCGCTTCGCCCTGGGTCATCAGCACTTTACGGCCGAGCAGGTCCAGCGCCTGAATACCGGTGGTGCCTTCGTACAGCATGGAGATACGGCTGTCGCGAACGTTCTGCTCCATGCCCCACTCGGCGATAAAGCCGTGGCCGCCATAGATCTGCACGCCGTGGTTGGCCGATTCGAAGCCGACTTCGGTCATGAACGCTTTGGCGATCGGAGTCATGAAAGCCAGCAGTGCATCGGCTTTCTTCTTCTCTTCTTCGTCCTGGCTGTACTTGACGATGTCGACCTGCTTGGCGGTGAAGTAGACCATGGCGCGGTTGCCTTCGGCGAAGGCCTTCATGGTCAGCAGCATGCGACGTACATCAGGGTGAACGATGATCGGGTCAGCGGCTTTGTCCGGCGCTTTCGGGCCAGTCAGCGAACGCATTTGCAGGCGGTCGCGAGCGTATTTCAGGCCGCCCTGGAACGCCACTTCAGCGTGGGCCAGGCCTTGCAGCGCGGTACCCAGGCGAGCAGTGTTCATGAAGGTGAACATGCAGTTCAGGCCTTTGTTGGCCGGGCCGATCAGGTAGCCGGTGGCCGCGTCGAAGTTCATTACGCAGGTGGCGTTACCGTGGATGCCCATCTTATGCTCGATGGAGCCACAGGACACGGCGTTGCGCTCACCGACGGTGCCTTCGGCGGTCGGCAGGAACTTCGGCACGATGAACAGCGAGATACCTTTGGTACCAGCCGGTGCATCGGGCAGGCGGGCCAGAACGATATGGACGATGTTGCCGGCCATGTCGTGTTCACCGGCCGAGATGAAGATCTTGGTGCCGGTGACTTTGTAGGAACCGTCGGCCTGAGGTTCGGCCTTGGTGCGCAGCATGCCCAGGTCGGTACCGCAGTGAGGTTCGGTCAGGCACATGGTGCCGGTCCACTCGCCGGACACCAGCTTGGTCAGGTAGGTCTCTTGCTGCTCGGCGGTGCCGTGCTCGGAGATGGTGTTCATCGCGCCGTGCGACAGGCCAGGGTACATGCCCCACGACCAGTTCGACTCGCCGACCATTTCGCTGATCGCCAGACCCAGCGACTCGGGCAGACCCTGACCGCCATGCTCGACGTCATGGGCCAGGCTCGGCCAGCCGCCTTCGACGAACTGGTTGTAGGCTTCCTTGAAACCGGTCGGGGTTTTAACGCCCGATTCGCTCCAGGTGCAGCCTTCCAGGTCACCGACACGGTTCAGCGGGGCCAGTACCTGTTCACAAAACTTGGCGCCTTCCTCAAGGATGGCATCAACCATGTCTGGAGTGGCGTCCTGGCAAGCCGGCAGGCTCTGATAATGCGCTTCGTAACCCAGCAGCTCGTCACGAACGAAGCGAATATCACGCAAGGGGGCTTTGTATTCAGGCATAGCGATGAACCTCTGCTGATGAATCCTGGAGAGAGAAACCACGACCGACCATTTGTTGTTGGCATTCGGTCAAACAGTTGTTTGAAACATACGTTTACGCCGAAAACTTGTCAAGCATCAAGCCGAGGGCAGTTCGGTCATGCAAGACTGCGCGATTGCTCGGCGAAAAAGCCGCACACACACGCAGCCGAGCGCCTCCCGGCCAGGCCAAGGCGCTGATACTCAAAGATTAGTTGAAGGCGCGCAGCTCGCGCGGCGGGAGGGTCAGGCGTAGGTGTCGATCAGCGTGCCGAGCATTTCGTCGGATGCTTTGGCCAATTTGACACCTAATTCGACCTGGTGCTTGCCCAAGGCCATTTCCACCGAGTTGGTGGCCAGGTCCATTTGCTGGCTGCGATCAACCGCGCGCAGACGCTCGGCCTGATAGTCACTGGACTGGCTGGTGGCGGCGCGTTCAACGGTGGTGTTGGCGATCTGGCTGGCGGCCTGATCGACGCGGTTCTGCCCGGCCTGGATTGCACCAAGGCCGGCATAGAATGCTGAGTTGCCTGAGATTTCCATGTCGAAACTCCATGTCGCTGAAGGCGAACAGCCTCTATTGAAGCAGACCTGCTGGCAAAAGGCCCGTTGAATTCACTAATGGCACGTTGCCATGCAATAGACTCAGGCTAGTCCAGCAGGTCCAGCTGCAAGTGGTCGGCCACCGCTTCAGCGCTCACCTGCTTGAGCTTGGGCACCCGCCCCAGGCACGGCGCAGGCAAACGCTCGGCCAGGCTGGCCAGGTTCTCTTCAAGGCGCGAGGTACGTGGATCGACAATGTTCGCCACCCAGCCGGCCAGTTGCAGTCCATCACGGGCAATGGCTTCAGCGCTGAGCAAGGCATGGTTGATACAGCCCAGGCGCACGCCTACCACCAGAATCACCGGCAGTTTCAAGGCGATGGCCAGGTCCGAGAGGTTGGCTTGGTCAGACAGCGGTACGCGCCAGCCACCAGCGCCTTCAATCAGGGTGAAGTCGGCGCCCTGCTCCAGAATCTGCCGCATCGGTGTCAGCAGCCCCTGTACGCCCAGCACCACGCCGGCCTCACGGGCTGCCAGGTGTGGAGCAATGGCAGGCTCGAACGCGAACGGGTTGACCTGCTCATAAGGCAGTTTGATCGAACTCTGGGCAATCAGTGCCAGGGCATCGTCATTGCGCAGTCCTTTCGCACTGGCAGTGCATCCAGACGCTACCGGTTTGGCGCCCAAGGTGCTCAAGCCTGCCAGCCGTGCTGCATGCAGTAGTCCGGCAGCCACGGTGGTCTTGCCGACATCGGTATCGGTGCCTGCGATGAAATAGGCTGGGCTCATCTCACTCCCCTTCTATCAACGGCTTTTGCAGTACACCGTAGACCACCTGATAGGTCGCCGGCAGGCCTTGTGCTTGGCGAAACTGTTCGTAGGCCTGCAAAAGCCCCTGCATCCGAGCCCGTCCAGTCAGCCCGGCAGGACGCCCCGGGTTGATATTGTGCGCGCCCAGGGCCTTGAGCTCGCGGGTCAGACTGCGAACATCGGGGTAATGCAACACATGCGGACGAGCCTCCAGCCCCAGCACCTGCAGCTCACTCCCCGCACACAAGCGTTGGTAGTCCTGAAGACGGCGGAAGCGATTGACATGCACCAGGCCGTCGACCGCCTGCCAGCTCTCGCGCAACTCATGCAAGGTGCCGGCACAGAGGCTGGCAAAGGCCAGTACACCGCCGGGCTGCAAGACACGCCGGGCCTCATCGAGCACGGCGCGAAAATCGCCACACCATTGCACCGCCAGGCTGGTAAAGATCAGCTCGACACTGGCGTCTTGCAGTGGCAATCGCTCGGCATCACCGGCCACATGGTAGTGCGCCCCGCCTTGCCCGCGGGCATGCTGGAGCATGCCTTCGGCAATATCCACGGCAACCCCTGAAGCCTGCGGGAAACGGTGGCACAAGGCGCGGCTGAAATAGCCGGTGCCGCTGCCCAGGTCCAGCCAGCGTTGTGGTTCAAAGCCGCCAGGCAGTTGCTCAAGCAACGCGCTGCCCACCGCACGCTGCAGTTCGGCAACGCTGTCGTAGCTGGCGGCTGCACGCGAAAACGAGGCAGCGACCTGACGCTTGTCAGGCAAGGCACCGGGCAGGACCGGTTGGGAAAGATCAGTCATCGCCACTCTCATGTACAAAGGCCTTTATGGCAGCCGCCAGCTCATGAGGTGTTTCCATCACAAAACCATGAGCACTGTCTTCCAGCAGCCCGACTTCCACGTCCGGCAATTCCTCAAGCAATAATCCGGCAACCTCGGCCGGTACCAACGCATCGCAACCGGCAAACAGGTGCAGTTGCGGACCGCCATAAGACTGCAGCGCGGCACGGGTATCGAGCTGACCGAGTACTTCCAGGCCAGCCACCAACTGTTCAGGCGCAGGTTCCGGCATGCTCGCGCTCAGCAAGCGCGCCAGGCTGCGGGGTTCTTGCCCGCCCTGCGAGCACAGCGAAATGAAGCGCTTGAGCGTGACCTGAGTGTGATAGCGGCAGCCTTCAAGAAAGGTCTGGAAGGTATCCACAGCCATGCCGTGCGGCCAGTCCGGGCGGCTGACAAAACTGAGGTTGCTGCCCAGGGTGATCAATCCGCAGCAGTCATCACCACGGCGAGCTGCCAATTTAGCGGCGAGCATGCCGCCCAGCGACCAGCCGCCGAGCCAGGCATTGCGTGGCAACTGCCGGTCGAGCGTGTCGAGCCACTCCTGCGGATCACTCGACACCAGGCTGGGCAGATCCTGGATTTCCACCTGTAAGCCAGTGTCGATGGCGCGCAACGTCGCCACCAATGGTTGTAGCGCAGAACGCCCCAGGCCCCAGCCCGGCAGTAAAACCAATCGGTTACGCATCAGCAGGCTCCAGCAGCGGATAACAGTCGGCCAATGCCTCCAACAATAGCTGCACTTGAGCTGCACTGTGCGCCGCGCTCAGGGTTACCCGCAGGCGCGCACTACCGGCTGGCACTGTCGGTGGACGGATCGCCGTCACCAGCAGGCCGCGTTCGCGCAGCATCTGCGAAAGGCGCAAGGCCCGTGCGCTGTCGCCGATCAGGATCGGCTGAATCGGGGTGAAGCTGTCCATCAACTGCAGACCGATCTGCTCGGCGCCGCTACGAAACTGCTGGATCAGTGCCGCCAGATGCTCACGGCGCCAGTGTTCGCCGCGCAACAATTGCAGGCTGCGCAGCGTGGCACACGCCAAAGCCGGTGGCTGGCTGGTGGTATAGATGTAGGGGCGGGCGAACTGGATCAGGCATTCGATCAGCTCCTCGCTGCCAGCGACAAAAGCACCGGCGGTACCGCACGCCTTACCCAGCGTACCGATCAGTACCGGTACCTGCTCGGTGCTCAAGCCGAAATGCTCGACGATACCGCCGCCGTTGCGCCCCAGGGTACCGAAACCATGGGCATCATCGACCATCAACCAAGCATCGCGCGCCTTGGCGGTGGCGGCCAGGGCCGGCAGGTCGGCAATATCGCCATCCATGCTGAACACCCCGTCGGTGACCACCAGGGTGTTGCCTACTGCCTTGTCCAGGCGACTCGCCAGGCTGGTCGCATCGTTGTGCAGGTAGCGATTGAAGCGCGCGCCACTGAGCAGCCCGGCATCGAGCAGCGAGGCATGATTGAGGCGGTCTTGTAGCACCGTATCGCCCTGCCCCACCAGCGCTGTCAAGGCGCCAAGGTTGGCCATGTAGCCAGTGGTAAACAGCAACGCGCGCGGTCGGCCAGTGAGTTCGGCCAGCGCTTCTTCCACCTCGTGATGCGGAGTGCTGTGGCCGATTACCAGGTGCGAAGCACCGCCGCCTACACCCCAGCGTTCGGCACCGGCACGCCAGGCGGCGATCACCTCGGGATGATTGGCCAGGCCCAGGTAATCGTTGCTGCAAAAAGCCAGCAACGGCTGGCCATCGACCACCACTTCAGGGCCTTGCGGGCTTTGCAGCAACGGGCGCTGCCGATACAGGTCAGCGGCGCGACGTTGCTCTAGCCGCGCGCGAAGGTCAAAAGCCATGACCGCCTCAGGCCGAGGCGGCGTTGTAGAACAGTTCGCTGCTCTTCTGTTCGATCAGCGCTTGCTCAATGGCCGCCTGGTGAACTTCGTCAGCATGCTCTTCACGAGCTTCAGGCTGGATGCCCAGGCGGGCGAACAGCTGCATGTCTTTGTCTGCTTGCGGGTTGGCGGTGGTCAGCAGCTTCTCGCCGTAGAAAATCGAGTTGGCGCCGGCAAAAAAGGCCAGCGCCTGCATCTGCTCGTTCATTGCCTCGCGGCCGGCCGACAAGCGCACATGGGATTTCGGCATCAGGATCCGCGCTACGGCGAGCATGCGGATGAAGTCGAAAGGGTCGACCTCTTCGGCATTTTCCAGCGGGGTACCAGCAACTTTCACCAGCATGTTGATCGGTACCGACTCCGGGTGCTCCGGCAGGTTGGCCAGCTGGATCAACAGGCCGGCGCGGTCATCGAGTGACTCGCCCATCCCGAGGATCCCGCCCGAGCAGATCTTCATCCCGGCATCACGCACGTAAGACAGCGTCTGCAGACGCTCACTGTAGGTACGGGTGGTGATGATGCTGCCGTAGAACTCCGGCGAGGTGTCGAGGTTGTGGTTGTAGTAATCCAGCCCGGCCTCGGCCAACGCCTGACTCTGCTCCTGGTCGAGCTTGCCTAGGGTCATGCAGGTTTCCAGGCCCATGGCCTTGACCCCTTTGACCATCTGCAGCACGTAAGGCATGTCTTTGGCCGACGGGTGCTTCCAGGCTGCGCCCATGCAGAACCGGGTAGAACCGATGGCCTTGGCGCGAGCGGCCTCTTCGAGGACCTTCTGCACTTCCATCAGCTTCTGCTTTTCCAGCCCGGTGTTGTAGTGACCGGACTGTGGACAATATTTGCAATCTTCCGGGCAGGCGCCGGTCTTGATCGACAGCAGGGTCGATACCTGAACGCGGTTGGCGTCGAAGTGCGCGCGGTGCACGGTCTGCGCCTGGAACAGCAAGTCATTGAACGGTTGCTGGAACAGCGCCTTGACCTCGGCCAAGGTCCAGTCGTGACGTGTTGTTGCAGTTGTGCTGGCGCTCATCGGCGGTTCCTTGTTTAGGCTTGGTCTGGCGCCGGAACAGGATTGCCCGCCAGCGCATCACGGATAGCTCGCATAGTTAAGGAAGCCCAATGCGCTGTCAACCGCATTTGAAAAGCATGGTTTACAAGTGGTCAAATAACAACCATACCTGTCTACTGTGCAATGAAACCGCCGAACAACCCTACCCGCTGTGCGTCGCCTGCGAAGCCGAACTGCCCTGGCTTGAAGATGGCTGCCAGGTCTGCGCCTTGCCTTTACCGATGCAGGGTTTGACGTGCGGCCAATGCCGCCGCCGTGCACCATCCTTCTATCGGGTTGAGGCGCCCTGGCACTACGGCTTTCCACTGGATGCGCTGATCAGCCGGTTCAAGTACCACAGCCAGTGGCCACTGGGACACCTGCTGGCACAGTTGCTGGGACGCTGGCTGATGCATCGCTTCAGCGAGGGACTGCCGCGTCCGGCGCTGCTGTTGCCGGTACCCCTGAGCCGTCACCGCCTGCGCCAGCGCGGCTATAACCAGGCCGCGATGCTGGCTCGCTGGCTGGCCGCACACACCGGTATCGCCGGCGATGAACGGCTACTCAAACGCCTGGTCGATACACCGGCCCAGCAGGGACTCAACGCTCGGCAGCGCAAACGCAATCTGCGCCAGGCTTTTACCGTGGAAAACGCCGAGCGGCTGGAAGGTCGGCACCTGGCCCTGATCGACGATGTGCTGACCACCGGCGCCACCGCCCAAGCCCTGGCCAGCCTGCTGCTCAAGGCCGGCGCTCGGCGGGTCGATGTCTACTGCCTGGCACGCACCGCCAAGCCCGGCAGCGCTTGACTTGCCGCCAGGGTGCGGGCACTTTCGTGGCTGATACCGTCCTCAGTCCGTGCCCGCACATGTCCTTGCCTGCCCTGCTTACCCAACACATCGTCCGCCGCCCCCAGCGCATTGCCTTGCTGCAGCATATTGCCGAACAAGGCTCGATCACTCGTGCGGCAAAGAGTGCCGGCATGAGTTACAAGGCCGCCTGGGATGCCATCGACGAACTCAACAACCTGGCCGCCAGCCCGCTGGTGGAGCGCAGTGTCGGTGGCCGGGGCGGCGGTGGCGCCAAGCTGTCGCAAGAAGGCCAGCGTGTACTACGCCTCTACCAACGTCTGCAGGCCTTGCAAGCACAAATTCTGGAAGCCACCGAAGACGCCAGTGACCTCGACCTGCTCGGTCGCCTGATGCTGCGCACCAGCGCCCGCAACCAGTTGCACGGCCGGGTCAGCACTATTCAGGCAGAAGGACATTACGACCGGATCAACCTGGCCCTGGCTGGCGACCTGAACATAGACGCGTTGATCACCCGCGATAGCACCCAACGCCTGGAGTTGACCCCGGGAACTACCGTGGTGGCTTTGATCAAGGCGGGCTGGTTGACCCTGCTCTCGCCCCAGGACCGTCCGCAGGAGGGCTACAACTGCCTGCAGGCCAAGGTCGAGGAGTTGCTCGACGAGCCCCTCGGTCCGACCGAGGTGCGCCTGACGCTGAGCAACGGGCAAACCCTGTGCACCTTCGCCGAACCCGCCTGGCTCAACACCCATGCCGTGGTCGCAGGAAGCAACCTGCGCGTGCAGTTTCAGCCGTCCTACGTCCTTATCGGAACACCTTTGTAGAACAGACACAAAACCGTCATAAGCCCTGACTAAGGTGACTGCCAAACCCGCAGGAAGCCTGTCATGAACCTACTAGAAGAACACCAGTCCACCGACCTTGAGCAACTGGTCAGCCTGAGTCGCCGCCGTTTCATCGGAGCAGGTGCCCTGTGCGGCGCCGCCCTGTTTCTGAGTGGCAATCTGCTCAGCCGAAGCGTAATGGCCGCCAGCGTCAGCGCGGCCAACAGCGCCCTGCTCGGCTTTGCCAGCATCCCCAGTGCCACCACCGACAGCATCAGCCTCCCGCCCGGTTACAAGTCTTCGGTACTGATCAGTTGGGGCCAGCCGCTGCACGCCGGCGCCCCTGCCTTCGACGTCTCCGGCCAAGGCACTGCCAAGGCTCAGGAGCTGCAGTTCGGTGACAACAACGACGGCATGAGCCTGTTCCCCTTCCCCGACGATGACAATCGGGCGTTGATGGCCATCAACAACGAATACACCAACTACCGCTATCTGTACCCCCACGGCGGCCAACCGACCTCCGCCGAAGAAGTGCACAAGGCCCAGGCTGCCGAAGGCGTGTCGGTGATCGAGGTCAAACGCAGCAACGGCCAATGGCAGTTCGTCCAGGACTCGCCCTACAACCGGCGCATCCACGGTAACTCCCCGATCCGCGTCAGCGGCCCGGCGGCGGGCGATGCCTGGATGAAGACCACGGCAGACAACAGCGGTCGCAAGGTGCTCGGCACGTTCCAGAACTGCGCCAACGGCAAGACGCCCTGGGGCACCTACCTGACCTGCGAAGAAAACTTTACCGACTGCTTCGGCAGCAGCGATCCGGCCCACACCTTCGACGCGGGCCAAAAGCGCTATGGGGCCACGATCACCAGCAAGGAAATCGGCTGGCACCCACACGATCCGCGTTTCGACCTGGCGAAGAACCCCAACGAATTGAACCGCCACGGCTGGGTTGTCGAGATCGACCCGTTCGATCCGGACTCGACCCCTGTCAAACGCACCGCCCTGGGCCGTTTCAAGCACGAGAACGCCGCTCTGGGCGAGACCCGCGATGGCCGCGCAGTGGTCTACATGGGCGACGATGAGCGTGGCGAGTTCATCTACAAGTTCATCAGCCGCGACCGCATCGATCACAAGACGCCAAGCGCCAACCGTAGCTTGCTCGATCACGGCACCCTGTATGTGGCGCGCTTCGACGATGGCGACCAGAACGCCGACCATCCGCGAGGCAAAGGCCAGTGGTTGGAGATGACCCACGGCAAGAACGGCTTGATAGCCGCCAACGGCTTTGCCAGCCAGGCCCAGGTACTGATCCATGCACGCCTGGCCGCCAGCCAGCTCAAGGCAACCCGCATGGACCGCCCGGAGTGGATCGTGGTCAGCCCCAAGGACGGTCAGGTCTATTGCACCCTGACCAACAACGTCAAACGCGGCGAAGAAGGCCAACCCGCAGGTGGGCCTAACCCTCGTGAAAAGAATCTCTATGGGCAGATCCTGCGCTGGCAGGAAACGGGTGATGACCACGGCGCCATGAGCTTCGATTGGGACCTGTTCGTGGTCGCCGGCAATCCTGCTGTGCACCCCAACGATGCCAAGGGCGGCTCCAGCAATATCACCCCACAGAACATGTTCAACAGCCCGGATGGCCTGGGCTTCGACCCTGATGGCCGGTTGTGGATCCTCACTGATGGTGACTACAGCAACAGCGGTGATTTCGCTGGCATGGGCAATAACCAGATGCTCTGCGCCGACCCGGTCAGCGGCGAGATACGGCGTTTCATGGTCGGGCCGGTGGCTTGCGAGGTAACCGGTATCGCTTTTGCGCCCGATCAGCGCACCTTGTTCGTGGGGATTCAGCATCCGGGTGAAACGGGCGGGTCGACCTTTCCCGAGCACTTGCCCAATGGCAAGCCGCGCTCATCGGTAATCGCGATCAGCCGGGAAGATGGCGGGATCGTCGGAACCTGATTCACACAACCCTGTGTGCGGATTCACCGAGACACCGGACCGGTGAATCCGCTCCTGCTACTCAGCGTCTCAGCATTCAGGCTTGCCGGCCGTGAAACGTCGTGCCGGGTTCACTGCAGCCTTGAACTCACGCAAGGCCTTTGCACCAATCAGCAGCGGATAGTTGAAGCTGCTGCGGTCAGTCAGGTTGACTTCGACAGTGCGCTTGACGTCGCCCAGGCACAGTTCCAGGTCGACCACCGGGCGCTTGCTGATCTCCGCACCCTCACCATCTTCGTCTTCATCGGCGCGGTTCTTGATCTTGCTGATGCGCGCCAGCTTGTGTTCATAGACCTTGCCGCTGGAGTCCTTGGTCGCCAGGCGGAAACGCACCCAGTCTTCACCATCGCGAGTAAAAAGCTCGATGTCTTTGGCCGATAGCGACGCGGTCAGGGCACCGGTGTCCATCTTGGCTTTGAGGGTTTCACCGCCAAACTCCGGCAGCGTGATGTATTCGTAACGGCCATACAGGGTCGGCTCGGCAGCCATCACCGGAAGGGCCAGTAGCGACAACAGTGCAAGTACAGATTTCACAGGGATCCGCTTCCTTGAGATAAGACAGTGTTTAGACTGCGCAAGCAGGATAGGTTCGCGCCAATAGCTTATTCAACACAATGTGAAACATTTGCCTCAAGCAAGCTGACCTGAGCATTTGGCGTATGCCGATAGGCTGCTTATCATTGCCGGCCGCTTACTTGAATATAAGAGCTTTCTTATGCGCCGCTTACTGACGGGCATTCTTGTGACCTTGCTGTTGCTGCTCAACACCCTGGTCCTGATCGGCCCCTTGCTGGTCTTTGCCCTGCTCAAACTGGTCCTGCCCGGCCGCTACCGTGACTATGCCTCATGGGCGGTGATGTGGATCGCCGAAACCTGGTCTGAAATCGACAAACTGATTTTCCGTCTGTGCATCCCCACGGTGTGGGAGGTGCGCGGCGCGGATGACCTGCGCCTGGACACCTCCTACCTGGCTGTCAGCAACCACCAGAGCTGGGTCGATATCCCGGCGCTGATCCAGGCCCTGAACCGGCGTATTCCGTTCTTCAAATTCTTCCTGAAAAAAGAGCTGATCTGGGTGCCACTGCTGGGCCTGGCCTGGTGGGCGCTGGACTACCCGTTCATGAAGCGTTACAGCAAGGCGTTTCTGGAGAAACATCCGCAGCTCAAGGGCCAGGACCTGGAAATCACCAAGGCGGCCTGCGAGCTGTTCAAGCGCCAGCCGGTTACCGTGGTCAATTACCTTGAAGGTACGCGCTTCACCAAAGCCAAACGTGCGGCCCAACAATCACCGTTCAAACACCTGCTCAAACCCAAGGCCGGTGGTGTCGCGTTTGTGCTGGCAGCACTGGGCGACCAGCTCGATGCCTTGCTTGATGTCACCATCGTCTACCCCGGCGACAAGGCACCGGGCTTCTGGGACCTGCTCAGTGGTGCAGTGCCGAAAGTGATCATCGACATTCAGGTGCACGAGCTGGACCCGGCGCTGTGGAGCGGCGACTACGAGAGCGATCCGGTTGTGCGCCAGGCGGTGCAGAATTGGGTCAACACGTTGTGGCACGACAAAGACCAGCGGATTGAAGCTTTGCGGGCGGAGCTAATCTGATCGCGGGCAAGCCCGCGATAGCCGATTAAAATCTGTGTTAATAATCAAGATTAGGGAATCTTCTTTGCTATTGGCGCTTTAACTGGATAAAAATCGATCAACTAACAACTACAAAAAAGCCAGGATCGATCAATGGCCACTCCATCCAGTAATGCTGCCCAGGCAGATTCCGCCCAACTGCGCCGCGTCCTCGGCCTCCCCGCCCTGGTGTTCTTCGGCCTGGTTTACATGGTCCCGCTGACCATTTTCACCACCTACGGCATCGTCACCGAGATCACCGGTGGGCGCACTGCGGGCGCCTACCTGGTGACCCTGATGGCCATGTTGTTCACCGCCGCGTCCTATAGCTTCATGGTCCGACGCTTTCCGGTAGCGGGCTCTGCCTACTCCTACACCAACCTGGCATTCGGGCCGAGCGTCGGCTTTCTTGCCGGTTGGTCGCTGTTGCTCGATTACCTGTTCTTGCCGATGATCAACTACCTGCTCATCGGCCTGTTCCTGAACATCGCCTTTCCGAGCATTCCGGTGTGGACCCTGGTTCTGGCGTCAATCGCCCTGGTCACCGTGCTCAACGTGGTTGGCATCAATTCAGTAGCCAAGGCCAGCAACCTGATTGTCGGCGCGCAGATCATCTTCATCGGCGTATTCGTCGCGCTGTCGCTCAAGACCTTGGGCGGCGGGGAGCCGGTCGATGTGCTTTCGCCTCTGCTTGGCGATGGCAGCCAGCCGGGCTTTGCTCATTTGATGGCGGGAGCGGCGGTGTTGTGCCTGTCATTCCTGGGCTTTGATGCCGTGTCGACCCTCGCAGAGGAAACCAGGGACCCAGAGCGTAACGTGCCGCGGGCAATCATCCTCACCACCCTCGGTGCTGGCTTGCTGTTCACCTTGCTGGCCTACATCAGCCAACTGGTCCTGCCAGGCAGCCACTTCGCCAATACCGACGCGGCGGCCAACGAAGTCATGTTCAAGGCTGGCGGCCAGTTCCTGGCCAACTTCTTCACCGCAGCCTTCGTCGCCGGCAGCCTGGGTTCGGCCCTGGCCTCGCAAGCGGCGGTATCGCGGATTCTCTACACCATGGGCCGCGACAAGGTATTGCCGCAGCGCTGGTTCGCCAGCCTCTCGCCACGCTTCGGCACACCGGTCATTGCGACCCTGGTGGTCTCGGGGTTTTCCCTGCTGGCGCTGGTGATCGACCTCGCCACCTTGGCATCGCTGATCAGCTTTGGTGCCTTGGTCGCCTTCTCGGCAGTGAACCTGGCCGTGATCCGTACCCACCTGATCAGCGAGACCGCTAACCGCAACATTGCTGGAGTGCTGCGTTACGGCCTGATCCCGCTGGTGGGCATGAGCCTGACCCTGTGGCTGTGGACCAGCCTGTCGACCTTGACCTTGACCATTGGCCTGAGCTGGTTCGGCCTGGGTCTGGCCTACCTGATGGTGCTCACCGGCGGCTTCCGCCGTCCGGTGCGCGCGGTCAACTTCTCCGAACCGGCCTGAGCGTCGTTACACCGAAGGTACGGCAGCCGGCGCGCCCCACAGGCCGCCGAGGTTCTGCAACAGCGAACCGGCAACGCCCTGCTGACCGAGATACTGCAAGATCAGCGGGGCAAACTGGCCGATCATGCCGGTGTCCATGCCCAAGGCACTGAAAGCATTGTTCAGGTCATTGGTGTCTTTGACGTTGTCGCCCAGGGCATTGCTCAGGGCTGACGCCTTACCGCTCTTGCCGAGCAAATCGCCCAACCCGCTCAAACCGCCCAGGGCGTTTTCGCCGGAGAGCATATCCAGGCCTGGCACGGCTTTGCTCAGTTGTTCGTAGTCGGTGCTGCTGAGTTGGTTACGGGCAAGACCAAGCAAGGCTCCGGTGCCGCCGATGGCTTGTTCCGGGGTGATTTTCAGCTCGCTGCCGAGGGTGTTGAGCAGGTTCGCCGAGGCGGCTGGCGCCTGGACTGCAGCGCCGTCCTTGTTGCCCTGCATGGCGGAAACGGCGTTGGCCGCATCGCTGAGGTTGAAGGCAAACACCGGGCTGGCTGCCAGGGTCATCAGGGTGACCAGTGCGAAACGTTTCATGAATAGACCTCGTCAGCCGTAAAGGCGGGGGAAACGAGGGTTGGACTGCACTGAAGGGAGAATGTTCCATGCTCATCGCGGGGCAAGCCCACTCCCACCGGGTGAACTCAAAATCTGGTGGGAGCGGGCTTGTCCCGCGATGCGGTCAGAGTGGGCTCAACTCCCGATTCTCCAAGGCATCAAGCAAGGCCTCTACCAGCCCCTTGGCCATCTCCACCGAATGCAGGGTGGACCAGAGAAAGCCCTTGGCCGACTCATCGATACCATCGAAAGATTGATTCGCCGTGTCGTAGGCGCAACGCAGATACAGCGAGATATGCACCAGCGCGTCATGTGGAGCAATGCCGGCATTGACGGAGAAGAGTTGTGGGTGACCGGCAGGGCAATCGCCGAAGGGTTTATCGAGGGTGGAGTAAAGCGAGGTGGGTGGATCCGGGACGATCTTTTCCATGGAAACTCCTGCATGCATAGGAGCCGCCCCGTCCGTTTCCACACGTAAGGTGGCAGCTGTACGCGGGGTGGAAAACCGGGGCATACAGGAAACCCGGCAGGCCAAAGGCCTCCCGCGCACAGCCGCCATAACGGCAGATCCTGAATGACTACCGGGTTTCCACACCCGATCGCTGAACCGACAGCGACCTACGGAGCCTAAAAGGACAGGTTTCCGAGGGCAATCAGACCTGGATCGACAGACTGCGTAGGGTATTTCCTAGGACCACAATTGACCAGCCTGGAAACATATGGAACTAACTTCACCCTCCCCGGTGGGAGCGGGCTTGCCCCGCGATGCGATGTGACTGACAAACCGCTATCGCGGGGCAAGCCCGCTCCCACCAGGGGTTGCTCCCAGTTGGCATTGGCAATATTGAGACCCAGTTCGGTCCGGTGCCTGCACCGCTCGGCAGCTACCTTGAAAATTCACCTTTCAAGGAGCCACGACATGGACAGTCCCGCCTCCCACCGTTTGCGCCGCGGCCGGTTTTCCGAGCCCGGTCGCTATTACCTGCTGACCAGCATCACTCGAAATCGACAACCAGTTTTCGAGAGTTTCCAGGCCGCTCGCTGTATCCCGGCACAGTTCCACCAAGCGCAAGTTGAAGGCGCTGCACGTACGTTGGCCTGGGTGGTGATGCCGGATCATGTGCACTGGCTGATCGAGCTGCAGCATGGCTCACTGGCCTGCTTGATGCGCCGCTTCAAATCCCGCAGCCGATGTGCTCTGTACAAGTTAGGTATGCTGCAGGGCACGCTGTGGCAGCCGGGGTATCATGATCATGCTTTGCGGCGGGAAGAAAAGGTGCGGGTGGTGGCGCGCTATGTGGTGGCCAATCCGCTGAGGGCTAGGCTGGTAACCAAGCTTGGGGATTATCCGCATTGGGATGCAATCTGGCTTTGACCGCATCGCGGGGCAAGCCCGCTCCCACCGGGTGAACTCAAAATCTGGTGGGAGCGGGGCTTGCCCCGCGATGGC
>NZ_JBMOWO010000120.1:0-10510 GCF_049310525.1 Pseudomonas sp. GZD-222 | reverse complement strand
TGGGAAACCCCCTCCCCCCCAGGGAGAACCAAAACTGTGGGGGAGGGGGTGTTTCCCCCGCGATGGCCTCAGGCGGCGCTGAACAGCTTATGCGGATCGATAACGAATTTCTTCGGCACCCCGGCATCAAACTCGCCATATCCTTCAGGCGCCTGATCCAGGCTGATCACCTGCACCCCTACCACTTCAGCGATGTTAATCCGGTCCCACATGATTGCCTGCATCAGCTGGCGGTTGTACTTCATCACCGGGGTCTGGCCAGTGTGGAAGCTGTGCGACTTGGCCCAGCCCAGACCGAAGCGGATGCTCAGGCTGCCGATCTTCGCTGCGGCATCCACTGCTCCCGGGTCTTCAGTGACATACAGGCCGGGAATACCGATCTTGCCAGCAACGCGGACCACGCCCATCAACGAGTTGAGCACCGTCGCCGGTGCTTCGTGCTTGGCACCGGCATGACCATGACCACGGGCTTCGAAGCCCACGGCATCCACCGCGCAGTCCACTTCCGGCTCGCCCAGCAGATTGGCGATCTGTTCGTGCAGCGGGGTGTCCTGAGACAGGTCGGCGATTTCAAAGCCCTGGGCCTTGGCGTGCGCCAGACGCACCGGGTTGACGTCACCGACGATTACCACCGCAGCCCCGAGCAAACGTGCCGAAGCGGCCGCCGCCAGGCCCACAGGACCGGCGCCGGCGATGTACACCGAGCTGCCTGGGCCAACACCCGCCGTCACTGCGCCATGATAACCGGTCGGGAGAATGTCGGAGAGGCAGGTCAGGTCGCGGATCTTCTCCATGGCCTTGTCGCGGTTGGGCAGCTTTAGCAGGTTGAAGTCGGCATAAGGCACCAGCACGTATTCGGCCTGGCCACCGGTCCAGTCGCCCATGTCGACATAACCGTAGGCACCGCCGGCACGGGCCGGGTTAACGGTCAGGCAGACGCCGGTGTGTTGTTCCTTGCAGGAGCGGCAGCGGCCACAGGCGACGTTGAACGGTACCGAGACCAGATCGCCGATCTGCAGGTTTTCCACGTCGCGGCCTTTTTCGATCACTTCACCGGTGATTTCATGGCCCAGCACCAGGCCGACCTGGGCCGTGGTACGACCCCGGACCATGTGCTGGTCGGAGCCACAGATATTGGTGGAGACCACCCTGAGGATCACCCCGTGCTCGATCTTCTTGCCACGCGGATCCTGCATTTTCGGGTAGTCAATTTTCTGCACCTCGACCTTACCGCCGCCGAGATACACCACACCACGATTACCAGACATGCTTTTACCTCGCTAAAGTTTGTTGTTATGTAGCGGTGCAAAGTGCGCGGCCCAAGGGCTGCGCTGTATTACTGGAATCTTCTGCAAATCTGCTAGAGCACTACCGTCCGGTTGGCATTCAAAAACACCCGCCGCTCAATGTGATACCCCACCGCCCGCGCCAAGGTCAGGCACTCGATATCCCGGCCTTTGGCGATCAGGTCCTCCGGATAATGGCTGTGATCAACCGACTCCACGCCCTGGGCAATGATCGGCCCTTCGTCGAGATCGTTGTTGATGTAATGAGCCGTCGCCCCTACCAGCTTCACGCCTTTGTTATAGGCCTGGTGATAGGGCTTGGCGCCCTTGAAGCCTGGCAGCAACGAGTGATGGATGTTGATCGCCCACCCATCGAGCTTGCGGCACAGCTCCGGCGACAGCACCTGCATGTAGCGGGCAAGGATCACCAATTCGGCACCAGACTCCTCGATCACCTGCAGCACCTTGCGCTCCTGCGCCGGCTTGTCGTGCGGCTCCAGGGCGAAGTGGTAATAGGGAATGCGGTGCCACTGGGCCAGCGGCTCAAGGTCGGGATGGTTGGAGATCACCGCCACAACGTCCATGCTCAATTGCCCGATGCGCTGGCGATAGAGCAGGTCGTTTAGGCAGTGATCGGCCTTGGATACCATGATCACCACTTTCGGCCGGTGCTTGGGCGCGGTCAGCTCGAACAGCATGCCGAAGGCCTCGCCACGTTCGGCAAGGCCGGCGCGAAAACTCGCTTCGTCGAAGTCATCCGGCTGACGGAATTCCACGCGAATGAAGAAGCGCCCGGACAGCCGGTCATCGAACGAATGGTGCTCGGTGACGTAGCAGTGCTGCTCATACAGATAACGCGTCACCACATCTACCGTGCCGAGCAGGCTCGGACAGTCAGCGGTGAGAATCCAGGTGTCCGGTGCTCGGCTCATGACGACTCTCCCTAGGCCTCGATGCTCAAACCGTATTCAGCTGCCGCGTCCTGCAGCCACAGCCACCAGTAGTCGGAGAAACTGCGGCGAATCAGCAGTTCCCAGGTTTCCTCGCCGGTGCGGCGGATCACCAGTTGCGACTTGGCGAACACCGTGCCCACGGCCTTGCCGACGGGGAAGTTGTTTGGATGTACATCGTAGCTGGTAGATTTCATCAGCACTTCGCGCACGTTGGGGCCGCTGAGTTCCAGCAGGGTCTGTCCGCCGCTGACATTGACCACCTGGATGTGCTGGCCGTCGAGGGCGTCGCGCAGTTTCTGCTCGACCGCGAACTCCTGGCCGCCCGGGACAATCAGCAACCATTCATCCGGGCCCAACCACTGCAGCGACATCTCGCCGTTGGCGACCACGGTCAGTGCCACCGGCAGTTCCAGGCCCAGGGCCTTGAACACGCCGCCGGCAAACGCCGGATCACGGCCGTCGCCGCGCAGGGTCAGATGACCGAGAAACTTGTGTTCACGCAGGGTCACCCCGGCGTTCTTGCGGCCCTTGCCGACCAGGCTGGGCAGGTCGGCGTGGTGCAGTGGCGACTCGGCTTTGGCGTCGTTGCCGGGGCGTTGCTGGTAGACGTTGATCGTGCTCATGGGGCACCTATCTCTAAATTCGAATGTGGCGTAGGAGCGGATTTATCCGCGATGGGACGCGCTAGCGTCCCCCTTCGGGATCGGGAACCGGGACGACGTTGTCGTCCATCGCGGATGAATCCGCTCCTACATGCATTAGATGTTCTGGCGCTCGCCTTTCGGATCGAAGAACACCGAAGAACAGATCTCCGCTTCGATCACGCTGCCATCAGCCTGGGGCGAGTAAACCCGTTCGCCGATACGCTTGAGCCCGCCTTTCACCACACCCATGGCAAAGGAATAGCCCAGGGAGTTGCTGGCATAGCTGGAGGTCACGTGACCGACCATGTCCATCGGGATCGGTTGTTTCGGGTCGAACACCAGTTGCGCACCTTCCGGCAGCCACTGGGTCGGGTCGACCGGTTTCAGCCCGACCAGTTGCTTGCGGTTCTCACGCACGCAGTCTTCACGGTTCATCCCGCGCCAGCCGATCCACGAGAACGGCTTGGTACGGCCTACGCACCAGCCCATGTTGAGGTCATCCGGGGTCATCGAGCCGTCGGTGTCCTGGCCGACGATGATGAAGCCCTTCTCGGCCCGCAGTACGTGCATGGTCTCGGTGCCGTAAGGGGTGAGGTTGTATTGCTTGCCGGCCTCGGCGATCTTTTCCAGAACGCCCATGGCGTAGTTGGCCTGGACGTTGATCTCGTACGACAGTTCGCCAGTAAAGGAAATCCGGAACACCCGCGCTGGCACGCCAGCCACCAGGCCTTCTTTCCAGCTCATGAACGGGAAAGCGTCCTTGTCCAGGTCGATATCGGTCACTTCGCTGAGCAGCTTGCGGCTGTTCGGCCCGGACAGGGTCAGGGTCGCCCAGTGGTCGGTCACCGAGGTGAAATACACCTTGAGGTCCGGCCATTCGGTCTGCTGGTAGATCTCCAGCCACTGCAGCACACGCGCGGCGCCGCCCGTAGTGGTGGTCATGATGAAGTGGTTTTCGCCAACGCAAGCGGTTACGCCGTCGTCGAAGACCATGCCGTCTTCCTTGCACATCAGGCCGTAGCGGGCCTTGCCGACGTCGAGCTTGGTCCAGGCGTTGGTGTAGATGCGGTTGAGGAACTCGCGGGCGTCCGGGCCCTGGATATCGATCTTGCCCAGGGTCGAGGCATCGAGCAGGCCGACGCTATCGCGTACCGCCTTGCACTCACGGGCCACCGCCGCATGAATGTCTTCGCCGTTGCGCGGGAAGTACCACGGCCGTTTCCACTGGCCAACGTCTTCAAACTCGGCGCCGTTCTTCAGGTGCCAGGCATGCAGTGCAGTGAAGCGCACCGGTTCGAACAGGTGACCGCAATGGCGCCCTGCTACCGCGCCGAAGGTGACCGGCGTGTAGTTGGGGCGGAACATGGTGGTGCCCATTTCCGGGATGGTGATGCCCATGGAACGCGCAGCAATGGCCAAGCCGTTGATGTTGCCGAGCTTGCCCTGATCGGTACCGAAGCCCAGCGCGGTGTAGCGTTTGACGTGTTCGACCGACTCGAAACCTTCACGCGTCGCCAGTTCGATGGCGGCGGCGGTGACGTCGTTCTGCTGGTCGACGAACTGCTTCGGTGCCCGAGCGGTGTTCTTGTCGTGGGGCACCTGGAACAGTGCCACCGTGGCTTCTTCCTGACGCGCCAGGACTTTCGGCAGCGTGCCTTGCACGGCCTTGAAGCCGGCTTCGGTTGCAGCGCGCACGCCACCTTCGAAGCCGTCGGCCAGGGTGTCGCCAAGGGCGAACACACCGTTGATGCCACCGACACACACGCGCTTCTGCGGTGCATCGCCAGGTACGAAGCCGAGGATGTCTTCACGCCAGATCGGCTTGCCGCCCAGGTGCGAAGCCAGGTGCACCACCGGGCTGTAGCCACCGGAGGTGGCCACCAGGTCGCAGTCCAGCCATTCGCCGGGGCTTGCGACTTTGTGCGCGTTGACGTCAATGGCGGCAACGCGGGCGGCGGTGACGTGCTTGTTGCCTCGGGATTCGATCACTGCGCTGGAGGTGAGAATGCGCAAGCCCTTGGCCCGTGCCTCCTCGACCAGCGAACCACGCGGGTTGTGACGGGCATCGGCGATGGCGACCACTTTCAGGCCGGCGTCATGCCAGTCCAGCGCCACGCGATAGGCATGGTCGTTGTTGGTCGACAGCACCAGGTTACGACCCGGCGCCACGCCATAACGACGTACATAGGTAGATACCGCGCCGGCCAGCATGTTGCCCGGCACATCGTTGTTGCCATACACCAGCGGACGCTCATGGGCGCCGGTCGCCAGCACCACACGTTTGGCACGCACCCGGTGCATGCGCTGACGCACGGTGCCGATCGGGGCGCGGTCGCCCAGGTGGTCGGTCAGACGCTCGTGGATGGTGAGGAAGTTGTGGTCGTGGTAACCGTTGACCGTAGCCCGTGGCAACAGGGTGACTTCGCGCATACCCTTGAGCTCGGCAACTACGCTGGCGACCCATTCGGCGGCCGGTTTGCCATCAAGGGTTTCACGGCTGTCGAGCAGACTGCCGCCAAATTCTTCCTGCTCATCGGCGAGGATCACCCGCGCGCCGCTGCGGCCCGCGGCCAATGCCGCAGCGAGGCCGGCAGGGCCGGCACCAACCACCAGCACGTCGCAGTGCTGGCTCATGTAGTCGTAGCTGTCCGGATCGTTTTCCAGCGGTGCGCGACCCAGGCCGGCAGCCTTGCGGATGTACTTCTCGTAAGTCATCCAGAACGACTGCGGGTACATAAAGGTCTTGTAGTAGAAGCCCGGCGGCATCAGTTTGCCGCCGACCTTGCCAAGAATCCCCATGACGTCGGTGTTCACACTCGGCCAGCCGTTGGTGCTGGTGGCCACCAGGCCGGCGTACAGGGCCTGCTGGGTGGCGCGCACGTTGGGCACCTGGGTGGCTTCGCTGGCGCCGATCTGCAGGATCGCGTTCGGCTCTTCGGAACCCGCGGCGATGATCCCGCGCGGGCGCGAGTACTTGAAGCTGCGCCCGACGATGTCCACGCCGTTGGCCAACAAGGCGGCGGCCAGGGTGTCACCGGCATAGCCCTGGTAGGTCTGGCCATTGAAGGTGAAGTTCAAGACTTTGCTGCGATCGATACGACCGCCGTTGGACAGGCGATAGACCTGGCTCATACCTTTTCTCCCTGACCACTGACTGCCAACTGCGGGCTGGTGTTTTTACCGGTCACCTGCGGCTTGGCGCCGATAGGATAGGTTTCCAGAATTTCGTAGGTCAGCGTGTCACGGGTGGCGTTGAAGTACTGGCGGCACCCGGCAGCGTGAATCCACAGTTCGTGGTGCAGGCCACGGGGGTTGTCGCGGAAAAACATGTAGTCGCCCCACTCCTCGTCGGTGCAGGCATTAGGGTCCAGCGGCCGTGGAATGTGCGCCTGGCCTGCGGCGTGGAATTCTTCCTCGGAACGCAGTTCGCCGCAGTGGGGACAGAAGATATGCAACATGGGGATTTCTCCTGTTAGTGGGCGACAGCGGCGGCGCCGTGTTCGTCGATCAGAGCACCGTTGTGGAAACGGTCGATGGAAAAAGGTTTGGCCAGCGGGTGCATTTCACCCTTGGCCAGACTGGCGGCAAAAACGTTGCCCGAGCCTGGGGTGGCCTTGAAGCCGCCGGTGCCCCAGCCGCAGTTGAAGAACATGTTCTTCACCGGGGTCTTGGAGATGATCGGGCAAGCGTCCGGCGTGGTATCGACGATGCCGCCCCATTGGCGGTTCATGCGCACCCGCGAAAGAATCGGGAACATCTCAACAATGGCCTGCAGGGTGTGTTCGATCACCGGGTACGAACCGCGCTGGCCGTAACCGACCCAGCCGTCGATACCAGCACCGATGACCAGGTCGCCCTTGTCCGACTGACTGATATAGCCGTGTACGGCGTTGGACATGATCACGCTGTCGATGACCGGCTTGAGTGGCTCGGACACCAGCGCCTGCAGCGGATGCGATTCGATCGGCAGGCGGAAGCCGGCAAGCTTGGCCATGTGCCCGGAGTTACCGGCGGTGACCACACCGACGCGTTTGGCACCGATGAAACCTTTGTTGGTCTCGACGCCGATGACCACGCCGTTTTCCTTGCGAAAGCCGATCACTTCAGTCTGCTGGATCAGGTCCACGCCCAAGGCATCGGCGGCACGCGCGTAGCCCCAGGCCACCGCATCGTGACGGGCGACACCGCCGCGCCGTTGCACGGTGGCGCCGAGGATTGGATAGCGGGTGTTTTTCGAGCAGTCCAGGTAAGGGATTTCGTCGGCGACCTGCTGGGTGTTGAGCAGTTCGCCGTCGACGCCATTGAGGCGGTTGGCACTGACCCGGCGTTCGGAGTCGCGAATGTCCTGCAGGGTGTGGCAAAGGTTGTAGACCCCGCGCTGGGAGAACATCACGTTGTAGTTGATGTCCTGCGACAGCCCTTCCCAGAGCTTCATGGCGTGCTCGTAGAGGTGCGCCGACTCGTCCCACAGGTAGTTGGAGCGCACGATGGTGGTGTTGCGCGCAGTGTTACCGCCGCCCAGCCAGCCTTTCTCGACCACTGCAACGTTGGTAATGCCGTGTTCCTTGGCCAGGTAGTAAGCCGTGGCCAGGCCGTGGCCGCCACCGCCGACGATGACCACGTCGTAGACCTTTTTCGGTGTCGGTGTGCGCCACATGCGCTGCCAGTTTTCGTGGTGGCTCAGTGAGTGCTTGAGAAGGCCGAAGCCCGAGTAACGTTGCATAGTCTTCACTCCTGAACCACTCAGCGATAAACCGGGAAATCTGCACAGAGTGCCGACACGTTCTTCGCAACATCGGCCTCGACATCGGCATCACCAAGGTTGTCGAGGATGTCGCAGATCCAGCCGGCCAGCTCCACGCACTGGGCAACCTTGAAGCCACGACTGGTGACCGCCGGGGTACCGATACGCAGGCCCGAGGTGACGAACGGCGACTGTGGGTCGTTGGGCACGGCGTTCTTGTTGACGGTGATGTTGGCGCGGCTAAGTGCTGCGTCAGCGTCTTTGCCGGTCAGGCCCTGGCGAATCAGGCTGACCAGGAACAGATGGTTATCGGTGCCGCCGGAGACCACATCGAAGCCGCGCTCGATGAACACCTTGGCCATGGCCTGGGCGTTGTCGATCACCTGCTGTTGATAGGTCTTGAAGCTCGGCTCCAGCGCTTCCTTGAAGCACACGGCCTTGGCGGCGATCACGTGCATCAGCGGGCCGCCCTGGGCACCTGGGAACACTGCAGCGTTGAGCTTTTTCTCGATCTCTTCGTTGCTGCGCGCCAGGATCAGGCCGCCACGTGGACCGCGCAGGGTCTTGTGGGTAGTGGTGGTGACCACATCGGCGTAAGGCAGCGGGTTCGGGTACAGGCCAGCGGCAACCAGGCCGGCAACGTGGGCCATGTCGACGAACAGATAGGCGCCGACCTTGTCGGCGATCTGACGGAAGCGTGGGAAATCGAGGGTTTTCGAGTAGGCCGAAAACCCGGCGACGATCATCTTCGGCTTGTGCTCAACGGCCAGGCGCTCGACTTCGTCGTAGTCGATCAGCCCGGTATTGGTGTCGATGCCGTACTGCACGGCGTTGTACAGTTTGCCCGACGACGACACCTTGGCACCGTGGGTCAGGTGCCCGCCGTGGGCCAGGCTCATGCCGAGGATGGTGTCACCGGCCTGCAGCAGGGCCAGGTACACCTCGCTGTTGGCCGAGGAGCCGGAGTGCGGCTGGACGTTGGCGTAGTCGGCACCGAACAGCTGCTTGGCGCGGTCGATGGCCAACTGCTCGACTTTATCGACATGCTCGCAACCGCCGTAGTAACGCTTGCCCGGGTAGCCTTCAGCGTATTTGTTGGTCAGGCCGCTGCCTTGGGCCTGCATGACGCGCTTGCTGGTGTAGTTTTCCGAGGCGATCAGTTCGATGTGATCTTCCTGGCGCTGTTCTTCGGCGTTGATTGCCGCCAGCAGCACATCGTCGTAACCCTGGATCTGGTCTTGCTTGCTGAACATCGCGTCTCTCCCGGCAGCGGCATAGGGTCTTGTGGGGCAATTGCCCTTTTGCAGCGATGCTATGCCCGACGCAGACAGCCCAGATGCCTATGGACGCCACACAAAGGTGCGTTTACGACATTGGCTTTTGCCCTTCGCGGATAAATCCGCTCCTACAGCCTGTAGGAGCGGATTTACCGGGCGCCGGACCGCCGCGAAGGGCCTGTATAGGCAACCGATTCAGCAATGGTTTAGAGTGCGGTTCTGCGTCGTTCACAGGACAGTGTCATGACAGATCAAAGCCAGCAATTCGCCAGCGACAACTACTCAGGTATCTGCCCGGAAGCCTGGGCCGCCATGGAAAAAGCCAACCAGGGTCACGACCGTTCCTACGGCGACGACCAATGGACCGCCCGCGCTGCCGAGTACTTTCGCAAACTGTTCGAAACCGACTGCGAAGTGTTCTTCGCCTTCAACGGCACGGCGGCCAACTCCCTGGCGCTGTCGTCGCTGTGCCAGAGCTATCACAGCGTGATCTGTTCAGAAACCGCCCACGTCGAGACCGACGAGTGCGGCGCCCCGGAGTTTTTCTCCAACGGCTCGAAGCTGCTCACCGCCCGCAGTGTGGCCGGCAAGCTGACCCCCGAATCGATCCGCGAAGTCGCGCTCAAGCGCCAGGACATCCACTACCCCAAGCCGCGGGTAGTGACCGTCACCCAGGCCACCGAAGTGGGCAGCGTCTACCGCCCCGAAGAGCTCAAGGCGATCAGCGCCACGTGCAAGGAGCTGGGGCTGAACCTGCATATGGACGGCGCGCGTTTCAGCAACGCCTGTGCTTACCTCGGCTGCTCGCCAGCCGAGCTGACCTGGAAAGCCGGTGTCGATGTGCTGTGCTTTGGTGGTACCAAAAACGGCATGGCCGTGGGTGAAGCGATCCTGTTCTTCAACCGCAAGCTGGCCGAAGACTTCGACTACCGCTGCAAGCAGGCCGGTCAGCTGGCCTCGAAGATGCGCTTTCTGTCTGCCCCTTGGGTCGGTTTGCTGGAGACTGGCGCCTGGCTCAAGTACGGCGCCCATGCCAACCGTTGTGCACAGTTGCTCAGTGAGTTGGTCAGCGACATCCCAGACGTGGAGCTGATGTTCCCGGTGGAAGCCAACGGCGTGTTCCTGCAGATGTCGGAACCGGCACTGGAAGCCTTGCGCAACAAGGGCTGGCGCTTCTACACCTTCATTGGTAGCGGCGGAGCGCGGTTCATGTGCTCGTGGGATACCGATGAGGCGCGAGTGCGTGAACTGGCCACGGACATTCGTGAGGCCATGGGCGCCTGACCTGTAGGAGCGGATTTATCCGCGATGGGGCGCGTAGCGGCCCCAAAAAAAAGGGCCTGCTGCGCAGTCCATCGCGGATAAATCCGCTTGTGTCTTGAGGTAGGAATAGAATCTGAGGTGAGAGCGGTGAATGGCAAGTTGCTAATCCGGGGTGCCTAGAGCACGTGTAGGAGCACAAACTGCCATTCACCGTTCCACTTTGGCGAGAGCCCGAACAGTTGGATGAGGGCCAAATCTCGAATCACAAGCGTGGGCCAAGCCAAAGTTCTCTCACTCGTTGAGTCTAAGAGGTTTTGGCCATGTCTTCTTCCTCTGTCGGCAT
>NZ_JBMOWO010000119.1:0-22870 GCF_049310525.1 Pseudomonas sp. GZD-222 | reverse complement strand
TTGGGCGTTTCTTCGCGTTCGATCCGGTAGTGATCCTGGGTCTTCAACATGGCGTTGCCCGACACCGGGGTCTGGCGTAGCGCGGCGGTCTGGTCCCCAGCCTCCTTGCCGTGGTTCCAGCGTTCGCGCTCAACCTCCAGAACCACCCGGGTGGGACTGTTGTGCACGTAGATCCATTGGAAGCGGGCGGCCGGATTGCCCAGGGCGTTGCTCTGGCTGACATCGTCGGGACGGTCCAGGCCGGCGCGGGTGGGCGTGCCAGGTTGCGCTTCGCCGCCGAACATCTGCGGCGCATGGGGCGGGTTCAGCGCCTCGGCATTGACCAGGCGCGTTTGCTGCTCGGGGATCGGCGCTTGAGAAGCGGCGGCGGCCATGCTCCAGCCACCGGGGTAACGCGGCTCACCGGCGGCGCGCAGGTATTCCAGCCCCGGCGCCTTGCCGACCAGCACCGGGGCACCGTCACGCTGGCGCTTGGTCCACAGGCGTTGATAGAAGCCCTGCGCGTGCAGGGCGCTCATCGCCGCGGTGCCGTCCGGCAGGCTGTCCGGCACGCCGTAGGTGCCGATGCCTTCGACGTCGTCCAAAGCCACGGTGGTGTCGTCGGGGCAGAAGTACAGGTAGACCTTGCCGCGATTGTCGCGCTCGGAAAATACCCTGAGGTTTTGCGCTTTATCCAGCCGGGTGCCTTGCCCGGCCGACCAGCGCGGGCCGCTGCGGCCGCCATAGGTGGCGAGTTCTCTGAGCTCGGCCAGCGCTGGCCGTGGATGCTTGTTGCAGGTGACGGCGCTGACGATGTTGATCAGGGTCGCCAGGGTGTCGTGGTCCTCGGGCGTGACCTTGGGCAGCACGCTGTAGGGCGAGGCCACCATGATCAGGGTGTCGGCGCAGCGCTCGCCCTGGTCGACCAGCATGGCCTGGGCCAGCAGGCTGATCAGGGTGCCCTGGCTGTGGCCCATGACGGTGATGGTGTCGTTGGCCGACACCCGGCGGATCTCGCGGATCAGCATGGCCAGGCGGGCGGCGGCCAGGACGAAGTAGCGCCGATGAGGCGCCTGGCCCATGTACAGGGTATTGGGCAACTGGGTTTGCGCGACATGGCGGATCAGCTTGTCGAAGCCCTTGCCATACATGTCCAAGAGGTTGTTGGTGGCATTGGCAAAGAAGCCGCCGCCTTTGGCGAAGTGGCGGTCCAGGCGGTTGTTGTAGATGTCCTGGTACTGGTCGCGCAGCTTGACCGGGTCGTCGTTTTCATCGCGCTTGATCTCGTCGGGGGCGGCTCGGTAGCCCCAGTAGAACGGGATCATCAGGCTGCGGGTTTTCGGAGTGTCAGTATCGCGGCGATAAAGATGCGTGTCGGGATCGTCGAGCAGGTTTTTCTGATAGTTTTCCAGCTCTTCATAAGGTTGTTTCTTGGCCTCGCTGTAGTCGGCACCATAGCGTCCCGCCTTGAGATCCGGCCGATCCAGGCGCTCATTGACACCCTGGCACAACCCCGTCTCCACCGATTCGTAAGAGGCGCCCGGGTCATTGACGCCGTGGAGGAAGATCACCACGCCGGGCAGGTCGGCGGGCACCTCCATTCTGATCGGTGTGTGGCAGTTGGGGATCAGGCGTATGGTTCTCTCTGCGACGCTGTATGGCTCAGGATTGCTCATCGGTTTCTTCCTTGCTGGTACGCACTGCGGCCACGCTGCCTTGGTGCATGAGTGGACGCTGCACCTGTTGCGACAGGCCGCTGGAGTCGGTCGCTCCTTGCACCGAACTGCCATCGTCGAGTGCAAATTCATAGGCATGAGCTGCTGCTGGCCGGTTGCTTTCGTCACTGTCACCGGGATAGTGCAGTGCCACGCGCTGCGCGGCCGGATCGCGGCTGAAGGAGGGCGTGATGGCTGCATCGGTCTTGGGGCCACGCCAGTCATGCTTACTGGCATAGATAGTGGCCACACCCTGGGTACCGATCTCGACACCTCCCGCGCCGATCCTGATGTAGCTGCCGTCATCGGCGACCAGGCGAATGGTGGGGGCGGTCATCAGGATTTCATCTTCGCGGGCCGACAACTGCAGGCTTTTCTGGGCATTGACGGTGATGTCGTCTTCCTGGGCCTGCACCAATACCTTGCCGCGGTTGGCAATGGCGCTGATGCCTTCGTCCTGGGCAAAGGCCGACAGCCCTCTGCCCGCGTGCAGGCGCATGCCGGCGCCGCTGCTCAATTGCAGGTGGTCGCGGGCGGTGGTGTCGTGGTTTTCACCGGCGTAGTGAACCTGGGAGCCCGGTGTGGCGCTGGTGATGCCTGCTTCGGCCACCGTGGCCATGACTGCGGCTCCCGTCGCGCTGCTATCGGGAGCCGGCCATTGGTTGAGCGACTGTTGCAGTGCCTCGATGCCCTGGCTGTTCATGGCCTGACCACCGCGTGCCGCGGCGGTTTGGCCAAGGGCGTCGAATAGCTGGTGGCATTCGCCGAGAAGCTCCAGCAGTTCCTGGCGGTCCAACTGCGCCCCTTGTGCCTGATGACGGGCAAAGGTGGTCAGCAGCATTCCCTGAGCGGCGCGCAAGGCAATCGCGGCATCGGTGCGCAGCTCCGCACCATCGCCGCGGGACTGGGCTGAGCCATCGGTGCGAGGGGTGACCAGCTTGCCCAGGTTCAAGGCGCTGGCTTGATGGGTTGTGCCCAGCCGCGCGCGCAACGCACCGGGGGTATCGTCGAAGACCAGCTCGTTGAAACCCTTGCCCTTGTGCTCCTGGCTCTTGATGCCTGACAGCGCCCGATCACCGGGAAGTCTCGAGGCTTTGCTGAAGTGCGGCGGATAGTGCTCGGCGTTGTAGAGCACCGAAGTGACCAAGGGGCGGTCAATATCACCTGCCAGAAAGGTCACCAGCACTTCCTGGCCGATTCGTGGCACGAACTGATGGCCGAAGCCGCTGCCAGCACTGGGCATGGCTACCCTGAGCCAGGTCGTACCTTGAGGGTGGTTGTCCCCTCGCTGCCAGTGAAAGCGGACTTGGATCCTGGCCAGTTCATCGGTAAACACCTCTTCACCTGCAGGGCCCACCACAATGGCGCTGAGTGGTCCCGCAATGCTGGGGCGAGGGACAGTGAGCGGATGGCGATAGGGGATCTTCTGGCGAATACAGACAAAGGTGTTGTCGTAGCTGGCAGGCTGATCGGTCAGGTAGTTGTTACTGCCCTGGTGCTTGACCTTCAGTATCAGGAATTGGCGGTCTTCAGGTGTGTCTCCATCGTGGTCGAAGTGCTGGGTCAGCTCAAATGTGTAGCCCGGGCGCAGGGCACGACAGTTGCTGGCGCCCTGAAAGGTTTTGCCGTTTACCTCCAACGCTTCCAGGCGATGACGTAACAGCAGCTCGGCCTCACTGGGCAGTCGATGGCTGTAATGCCCGAGGAAATCGTAAATCTCGTAGTGCTCGATATCTCCCTGATTGTTGAGGGTGTTCATGCTTGAGTGCAACGGGTTGCGAGGCTGACGATAGTCAAATGTCTGGATG
Source organism: Pseudomonas sp. GZD-222 (assembly GCF_049310525.1). Taxonomy (NCBI): domain Bacteria; kingdom Pseudomonadati; phylum Pseudomonadota; class Gammaproteobacteria; order Pseudomonadales; family Pseudomonadaceae; genus Pseudomonas; species Pseudomonas sp. GZD-222. The sequence continues at coordinate 19,368 of NZ_JBMOWO010000119.1, read as the reverse complement.
GCCATGCTGCCTGAGTGCAAGGCTCGCTGGCTGCTCCATGCCGTGATGGCGTCGGCACTCTCGGTGACGGACGCGCTGTGGTAACGGATGCGTGGCTGTTCGGGGAGTGGGCTCAAGTAAGCTGATGCGTCGGTGATAATCAGCGTATGGCCTTGCTTTGAATGGTCGAAGTAGAAAAATAGCCCTTCGTGCTCCAGCAGCCGCAAGACGAAGTCCAAATCGCTTTCACGATATTGAGTGACATAACTGTTTGGCTTGAGCGGTCGACTTAGATGGAACTCGAAACTGGCCAATGCACCATAGTGAGCGAAGACGGTGCGAATAATGGCTTCGATTGTTTGCTCCTGGAATATTCGACAATCCTGTCGATGCGTCAGCATCCATAGCCAAGGCTTCAGGGTTGCGCAGTAATGTGCCAGACCGCCATCGCTTCTCAGCAGGCTGAAGCTGCTGAAGTAGCCATGGATATAGCGTGGCTCACCAGCAGGCAGCTCGACTTGCAGATGTGCGGGTTGCCCGATAAACGATTTCAGTTCAATGAAGGCATTCTGGCTGATCAGCGATAGCTCAACGTTGGACAGGGTTGATAATCCTTCGTTGCCGGTAAAACTCTCCAGTAACAGTTCCTCTGTGTTGCTGTGTGGAGTCGTCAGTTTGATCAGGCGCCGATGTTGAGCCGTAAATAAGGGTGTCAGGTCCTTTAACATTTGTACTCCAGCATCAGTAACAAATAGCCGGGCGGGTTTAGTCTGGTGCCGGGGGAGGCCGTCACAAGCACAAATTTGAAAAAGGAATTAAATTGATTGTCTAACGGTTTGTATGCAGAAAGCGTCTGAGTTGTAAGTAGGGGTGTAGGAGAATTTTTGTGGGAAAATTCGCTGTAACTAAGGTGGCCGATACGTGTTCACGTTCAATATCACGGCTACATGAGTCATCCCTTTCACTGGATAGCGTGAGATGGAGGACCCAGCCTCACAGGAATAATTTCGCGTAGTGCAAACAGATCGGGCGCCATCATGGCGCCCGACTGAGGTGTCCAGAATCATCAGGCCAGTTCGCGATGCGCTGGCCCGCTGACTAGATCGCCGCCGCCAGCCTCAGACCGGCCTCTTCCCGACGAATACTCGCCAGCGGAATGATCACCAGCAGCAAAGTCAGCAGCACTGTGACGGCAATCCCCCAGGCCGCCAGGCTGAAGCCGCCCAGCGAAATCAGGCCACCGGAAATTGCCGGCCCTACGGCCAGGCCCAGGCTCAGGAAGCTGCTTGCCGCGGCAACCACACGGCCTTCGCGATCCAGCGCCGCCGCCAGGCCGGTGAGGTAACTGAGGGCATAGAAATAGGTGACGCAGATGGTCATCACGCCCACGGTGTACAGGGTCTTGGAGTGCTCACCGAGCACGTAGCTCAGGCTGGTCGCGCCGGTCAGCAGGATCGCCAGGATCACCGGTGTGCTCAGGCCGAAACGCTTGCCGACCATCGCCGCCAGCAGCGGGCCGATCAAGCCGACAAACGACTGGAAGGACAGCAGCACACCCAGCTCGTCGCCGTTGTAGCCGACCATCGTGCCGATCCGCTCGACAAACGCCCAGCCCATGGTGTCGCGGGCCTGGAAGACGAACATCGCCAGCATCATGCAGATCGCCGGCAGGCTCAGCAGGACATTGCCCGAACCACCCTTGGCACCCTGCAGGCTGACACTGGCCTCCATCACCGGGGCACGCTGCGGCATCGCCGGAATCGCCAGCAGCATCACCGCCATGGTCGCGGCCATGGCGTAATACAACCCGGGCAAGCCATACAGGGCCATGACCTTGGCGTAACCGAGCATCACCACGATCATCAGCAGTACCGACAGCACGTTCATGTGCCCGGCGATGCGATCCGGTTGTTTGGCACTGGATACGCAGGCATTGCCACAGGCCAGCGCCAGGCCAGCGCCAATCCCGGCGACACAACGTACGGCGGCCAGCGAGTAGAGCTCGGTCATGCTCGCACTGACCAGGTTGGCGACGATCGCCAGCAAGGTCCCGAGCAGCGCCAGGGTGCGGCGCGGTGCGCGGCCCATGAACGGCGCCACCAGCAACGAGGCGAGCATGGTGAAGATGAATTCGGCTGACATCAAAATGCCGGCTTGGGCTTCATTGAGCTTGAGGTCGTTGATGATCGCGCTGATCAGAAACGGTAGGGCCCACAGCCCGAGCAGGCCGACACCGTAGGCGGAACCTGCAGCGGAGAACACCAGACTCCAGCTTTCAGGCAGAAAATGACTTATTGTTTTTTTCATCGGGGTAATCCCTGGTTGGCAAGCACGCGGTGCAAAAAAGCGCGCCGTTCAGGCGCGCTGGTAGTCTGGATAGTTACTGCTGGCTTTCGTCCACCGGCGTGCCGTCATCGTATTGCGACAGCCAGGTGACCATCGCATCGCGATAACGGGTGAAGCCCTTGTAGTCGACCAATTCCTGGTCAAGGTCGCGGATAACCCGGTGCATGCGTTTGGCCCACTGCGGAGCGAACTCGGCCAGTTGCTTGAGGCTCACCAGATAGGTGCGCACCGGGAACAGCACGGCATTACTGCGCGGCAGACGATGCAACGGTTGCAGCTCAATACGCAAATTGACCAGATCACCGGCATTTTCGGCGGTGACCACGGTGCGATCCGGGGCCCAGTCCGGCAGGGTCTCGGCCGAGGTTTCCAGGCGTGGATTGACTGTGATCGACCAGTTGGTGCGACGTACCGGATGGCCAGGGCGCAGGCGTAGGAGGAACTTCAGCGCTCGTTGCAGGATGCCCATTTCATGCAGCTTCGGCACCGGGCCGTGGAACTCCATGAAGCTCATGCCGAGGTTGAAACGCAGCGAGTAGTCGGCGCGCTGGGTGGCCATGCCGGCGCCCATGACCAAGGTGTCGTCACGCTCCTCGAGGAGGATGAATTCGCCCTGGGCCTGGCGGGTGATGTATTCCATCGGGTCCATCGGCAGGGTGCTGGCGTCACCGAAGGTGAAGGTCTGATCAATCTGTAGCGGACGATTGATCCAGTGCCACTGGCTGCCGTTCTTCTCCAGGGTGAAGTGCTCGGGGAAGTCCCGCGAGTACGACTCCATCAGCAGCTCCAGCAGGTCCCACTGGGCTTCCATCATGTGCGGCAGGGCGGCGTAGTGCACACCCGGTTGCTCGTCGAGGGTCTTGGCGCGGTGATGGCATTCGGAGATGTAATGCTCGTCGATATCGAACTGGGCGCGCAGCGCGCCCTTGCCGAAGGGCACATGTGGCTCGACGTTCATCGAGTACATGTACTGGTCTTCCGGGTAAGGGAACGGCAGGCGCGTGATGGCGTCACGGCTGTTGCTGTAGGTGTAGTCGCCGGAATAGGTTTCGATTGGCTTGAAAACGGTCATGACGTTGGTTCCTGTTATTAGAGGTCTACGACCAGGCGGCTACCGCAGGCGCGGGACACGCACGGCATGAATTTGCGTTTGCTCAGCTTGTCTTCTTCGCTGAGCCAGTCGTCGCGGTGGTCCAGCTCGCCGTCGACTTCCAGTACTTCGGTCTCGCAGTAACCGCAGGCACCGCCGCGGCACAGGTAGGGCACCTTGTAGCCGGCCTGTTCGGCGGCTTCGAGCAGCGACTGGTCGGGTGGCACTTCGATGGTCACGCCCTGGCGGGCCAGGGTGACGCTGAACGGCTGGCCGTTGGAGCCCTGCTCGACAAAGCGCTCGTAGTGGATGTGGCTGTCGGTCCAGCCCAAGGCGTGGGCGCTGTCGAGGGTGTCGTCGATCATGCTGTCGGGGCCGCAGACATACACATGGCTGCCCAGCGGGCGGGCGCTGAGGATCTGGCGGATGTCCATGCGCGCCTCCTGGCCTTGCACGTACAGGTGCACGCGTTCGCCGTAGCGCGCCTGCAACTCCAGGCCCAATGCGCGGTGTTCCGGCCCGCGTACCGCCAGGTGCAGTTCGAAATCGGCCTGCTTGATGTGCAGCTCTTCCATCTGCGAGTACACCGGGGTGATACCCACGCCGCCCGCGATGAACACGTGCTGACGGGCATGCTTGGCCAGCGGGAAGAGGTTGGCCGGTTGCAGGATCTGCAGCAGTGCGCCTTCTTCGACGGCGTCATGCAGGTGACGCGAGCCGCCACGGCCGTCTTCGACCCGACGCACGGCGATCTGGTAGGCGCTGGAGTCGTACGGCGAACCCATCAGCGAGTAAGCGTTGCGGTGGGTCTTGTCACCGTCCTCCATCACCACGACCACATGGCTGCCGCCAGAGAATGCCGGCAGGTGCTTGCCGTCCGGATCAACGAAGGTGAATCGCTTGATTTCCGGGGTCAGGGTCTCGATGCGCGTTACCCGTACGCTCAGGGTTCCGTTGTGAGTATTCATGTATCCAGCTCCTCGGCAGGTGGCATTTCGCCCGGGACTTCGCCGTCGGCCTTGATGCCCTGGAAGGCGGCCAGACGACGGGAGTAGTGGTCGCGCACGACCAGGTCGAGCTGGCAGCCGGGGCAGGTGAACACGCGGTGAGTAACGTTCTCGGTGTAGGTGTCGCAGTGCGCGCACCAGACCCGGCGAACCAGGGTGCCACTGTGTTCGCGCAGCACTTCGTCACGGTTCAGGTCGACCGCGTTGGCGGCCTGCATGGTGGTGCCGATGAAACTTTCCGAGCCGCTCAGGTACAGGCGGGTGCCCATGTGCGCGGTGTCCAGCAGGCGGCGCAGGCCTTCGATCAGCGCCTGGTTGCTGTCGAACACCTGCAGGTCGCCGGCCTCGGCATCGCGCAACGCGGCGAGGTGGTTGTGCCCGGAGAAGGACTCGGTGGAGTAGAGCAGGGTGCTGTTGTCACGCTGCGTCGGGGTCATGTCGCCGATCAGGCGCAGCATGGCCGCGCCGCCACTGCCCTGGCCGACGATCAGGTGGCGCAGGCCGCCTGCCATCGGTTGCAGGTGGTCATAGACCGGGCGGCTTTTGATGCCGGTGATAAGCATGGCATATTACCTATTATTTTATATGTTTATAGTGGGCCAAATCAGCGGTGCCGGTTACACACTTAGTGCTTGAACATCACGTGGCGTACGCAGGTGTAGTCTTCCAGGCCGTACATCGACATGTCCTTGCCGTAACCCGAGTGCTTCATGCCGCCATGGGGCATTTCACTGACCAGCATGAAATGCGTGTTCACCCAGGTGCAGCCGTACTGCAGGCGCGCAGCCAGGCGGTTGGCGCGGCCGACATCGCGGGTCCAGACCGAGGAGGCCAGGCCGTAGTCGGAGTCGTTGGCGAAGGCCAGGGCCTGGGCTTCGTCGCTGAACGGAGTGACGCTGACCACCGGGCCGAAGACCTCGCGCTGAACGATTTCATCATCCTGGCGGGCGTCAGCCAGCACGGTGGGTTCGAAGAAGAAGCCAGGACCTTCGACGCGCTTGCCGCCGGTGATCACGCGGATATGGGGCTGGTCTTTGGCGCGGTTGACGAAACCTTCGACACGCTGCAGATGATCTTCGGTGATCAACGGGCCGAGCTCGGTTTCTGGATCGTCCTGCAGGCCATGGCGAATGCTGCCTACTGCTTCACCGAGTTTTTGCACGAAGGTCTCGTAGACGCCTTGCTGGACATACAGGCGGCACGCGGCTGTGCAATCCTGGCCGGCGTTGTAGAAGCCAAAGGCACGAATGCCTTCTACCGCGGCATCGATATCGGCGTCGTCGAAGATCAGTACCGGGGCCTTGCCGCCCAGTTCCATGTGCGTGCGTTTCACGCTGCTGGCGGTATTGGCGACGATGCGTGCGCCGGTAGCCACCGAGCCGGTCAGCGACACCAGGCGTACCTTGGGGTGAGTGACCAATGGCTCGCCAACGCTCGGGCCGCGGCCAAAGAGAATGTTGACCACGCCCGCAGGGAACAGCTCGGCGATGATCTCAGCCAGCTTCAAGGCGGTCAGCGGGGTTTGCTCGGACGGTTTGAGTACCACGCAGTTGCCAGCAGCCAGGGCTGGGGCCAGCTTCCAGGCGACCATCATCAACGGGTAGTTCCACGGCGCAATCGAGGCCACGACGCCCAGCGGGTCGCGGCGAATCATCGAGGTGTGCCCCGGCAGGTACTCGCCACCGGCGGAGCCGTTGAGGCAGCGGCTGGCGCCGGCGAAGAAACGGAAGACGTCGGCAATCGCCGGGATTTCGTCATTCAAGGCAGCCTGGAACGGCTTGCCGCAGTTTTGTGATTCGAGGCGGGCGAGGGTCTGCGCCTCGGCTTCAATGCGGTCGGCCAGCTTCAACAGCAACTGGGCGCGGTCCTTGGGCGGGGTTTGCGCCCAGGCGTCGAAAGCCTGATCGGCAGCCTGCACCGCCGCATCGACCTGTGCGCTGCTGGCCTCGGCGATGTCCACCAGTACCGTGCCCAGGGAGGGGTTGTAAACGGCGTGGCGTGCGCCTTCACCGTCGACCAGCTGGCCGTTGATCAGGAGTTTGGTTTGCATGGCGTATCCCTTGGTTGGTCTTGTAGGTTGAGAATCGCTGGGCCCAATGCGCGGCGCAGAGGTACATTTGCCCGCTGTTCACACTAAACATATAAAAACATATCTTAATGTTCGTGGTTTGCCAACTGTCCATCTGTCGGCTTGAAAATGCCTTTTCGAGGGTTTTTTTCGTCATTCCAGGGTGAAATCGACAGTGTCGGTGGCCGCGCAATCGCTATAAGATACGAAACTGAACGTTTAGCAGGCTCCATCTGGGCCAATACATGCTGACTATGGAGAGCCGATGAGTGCCCTGAATACAGCCCGTAGTACTGCCTTCATCCGGCTGCGCCAGGAAGGCCGCACCGATGAAGTGGCGCGGCGGCTGGTCGAAGCGATCGAACTGGGCCTGTTCGCCGAAGGGCAGCAACTGCCCAGCGAAACCGAATTGGCGCTGCAACTGGGTGTCGCCACCGTGACCTTGCGCGAAGCCCTGGTGGTGCTGCGTCAGCGCGGCCTGATTGAAACCCGCCGTGGGCGCAATGGCGGCAGTTTCGTCTGCGCGCCGGTGGAGTTGCCCGAAGGTTTGTTGCTGCAGAAACTGCGCGAGATGAGTGGACCGGACCTACGCGATCTGGGTGACGAGCAAATGGCAATTTCCGGAACGGCCGCGCGACTGGCCGCTCAGCGTGGTTCACGCGAGCAGTACGCACGCATCGCCCAGCACATCGAAACGTTGAAACAGGCCGGAACGCGCCTGGCACGGCATCGCGCCGATGCCCGTTTTCATATTGAAGTGGCCGCGGCGGCGCAGTCGCTGCGCCTGACCCATGCGGAGATGCGTTTGCAGTCGGAAGTGGGCGAGTTGCTCTGGCTGGAGGCCGCTGGCGGTGGTGATGTCACCGTGGTCGAGCACGAGCACCGGGCGATTCTTGAAGCCTTGCTCAGCAATGACACGGTGCTGGCCGGCGCCCTCGCCGAGGCGCACGTCAGCCGCGGTATCAAGCGCCTGATCAGCCTGCGTCTGGAATTGCTGGCCGGTAGTGACGAAGAAGAACAGGCCGGCGCGGTAATTGCCTAGACCTTCGTGGGTTTGACCGGAAACCCGAACGGATAATAATAAAGCCAACCCTGCGTGAGGTAATGTCATGTTTGCCCTGAGCGAAAACGATCCCCTGTGTGCTTGCGCTCGGCAGCTCAACAGCACGCTGGAGAGCATCTTCAGTCAGGTCCGCCAACTGGTGGATGAAACCCTTGAACTCTGGGAACGCGTACTGGCCGAAGGTCGCCAGCCCAATGCCAAGGACCTCGCCCTGCTCAGGCCGGCGATTGACCGACAATTGCTGGCCACCGGTGCTTTCGGCTGTGGCGGCGGGGTGATTCTCGAACCGGGTAGCCTTAGCGATCAGCACATGCACCTGGAGTGGTGGTACCTGGCTGATGCGGGCAAGACCCTGCCGCTGCGGCCCAACTTCGACCGGCGCCGGGAGAATTTTTACGATTACACCGCGGCGCCCTGGTTCAGCCGCCCGCGCGACTCCGGCACCAGCAGCGTCGAGGGGCCCTACGTGGACCTCTACGGCACCAACATGTACGTGCTGACCTTCACCATGCCCATTTTCGTGCAGGGGCGCTTCATTGGTGTGGCGGGGCTCGACCTGTCGTTGCACAACGTCGAGCGCATGCTGGTGCGCAGCCTGATGCGCCTTGCACATGAAGCGGTGTTGATATCTGCCGATGGTCGGGTGATTGCGTCCAATACCGCGAACTGGATGGTCGGTGACCTGGCGCCCCGGTTGCTCGATCCCGCGCTGAGCGAAGGCGTTCGCCTGGTATTGGCCGAGCCAGAAGCGGGCTGGTCGCTGATTCGTCTACCGGGTTTGCGTAACGCAGCCTGAAGCATCGCCAGCAGGCGAAACGTCGCGCTGGCCGTCTCCCACCTTTTTTCGTCGATTCGAATTGGCCGCCATCGGTCGGCTTTCTCCTGCGTTGCTTGAATCCCTGGGTGACTGGGTCTAGGTTTTTCATGTGGGAAAAATTCCCACGCATCAAAAAGTAGAAAAACAAACAACGATTTCCGACTTGATATGACGTTTCTCACGGTAATGACCAGGAGACGGAAGATGCAGACTCATCGGTTTTTCAAGAAGGCGCTTTTGGCAATGGCCATTGGCGGCGTGCTATCAGCCTCTATGGTGTTGGTCCCCGATTCGATTTCCCATGATTCCAGTGCCTACGCCAAGGATGGTGGCGGAGGGGGTGGCGGTCACGGTGGCGGTGGCGGCGGTGGGCACGGCGGCGGTGGAGGTGGCGGGGGAGGACACGGTGGCGGCGGTGGCGGCGGTCATGGCGGTGGTGGCGGCGGTTCTGGCGGTCATGGTGGAAGTGGCAGCGGTGGTGGCCATGCTGGCAACGGCAGTGGTAGCAGCGGTCATAGCGGTAGTGACCATGGCGACGCCGGCCAAGGCCAGGCCGGGAACTCGAACTCCGGGCGCAGCAGCAACCACTCAGAGCCTGGTGATGACCATGGCAATCATGTGGGTGGTGAGCCCGGTGATGATCATGGCAATCACGTCGGCGGCGAGCCTGGCGATGACCATGGCAATCACGTTGGCGGTGAGCCTGGCGATGATCATGGCAATCATGTGGGCGGCGAGCCGGGCGATGACCGTGGCAATCACGCCGGCGGCGAACCTGGTGACGACAACGGCAGGAGCTGATTGACGGCAATGCAATCACCAACACTTCCACCTTCACTGCTGAGCGCTTTGCGCCGGGTCATGCGTCCGCTGGTGCGCCTGATGCTGCGCAAAGGCGTCACCTACACGGTGTTCGCCGATGTGCTCAAGGAGGTATTCGTTGATGTGGCTGATCGTGAGTTTCGTCTGGATGACAAAGCGCCGAGCGACAGCCGCATCAGCCTGCTCACGGGCATTCATCGCAAGGATGTACGTCGCCTGCGCCACGAGGGTGACACGGCGAGCATGGTGCTCCCGGAGAACATTACGCTGGGCGCGCAACTGGTCAATGTCTGGACCAACAGCCAACCTTTCTGCAAAGCGGTTGGGCAGGCATTACCTTTGCCGCGCCTGGCAAGTGTTGGCGGTGAGGTCTCCTTTGATGCACTGGTAGCGAGGGTCAGCACGGACATTCGTGCACGGGTAGTGCTCGACGAATGGTTGCGTCTGGGCGTCGTGCGAGTCGATGAGCAGGACTGTGTACACCTCGAAGCCCAGGCATTTTTGCCCCAGAAAGGCTTTGATGAAAAAGCCGCCTACCTGGGCCATAACCTGCACGACCATGCCAGCGCTGCAGTGCATAACATGAGTGGGCAAGGGCAGCCTTTTTTCGAGCGTAGCGTGCACTACGACGCGCTGGCACCGGTAAGCGTTGAGGTCCTGCGCGAGGCGGTGGCCAGCGAGGGTATGCAGACCTTGCTCGGATTCAGCCGACTTGCTGCAGAGCTGGAAGACCGAGACCTGTCCAGCCAGGAACCACGACAGCGCATCACTATCGGGCTGTATTTCTACACTGAGCCCAATTCGCCGCCGACGCCTCGCCCATGATCCGACCTCTGCGCCGCCTTCATGCCGTTGCCATCGTCCTGGGTCTCGCGTTGACCCTGGGGTTCCCTGCATGGGTAGGCGCAGCACCGGCCTGTATCAGCCGCGATGAAGTCGGCATGGCCGGGGCAACCGAGTTGCAGTCTCCTGGTGGCACCGGTGGTACCGGAGTCAGGCCGGGAGGGACAGGTGGCACAGGCATCCAGAGTGACAACGGCGGTGTCGGAGGGACTGGTGCGCCCATCCAACAGCGCCCTGGAGGAACGGGGGGCACTGGTACACCGATCTGGTCACCGGGAGGCACCGGTGGCACCGGTATCGTCGGCACCATCACCGGCTTTGCCTCGATCTGCGTCAATGGCATGGAGGTGCACTTCGGCAAAGACGTACCGGTGAGCGTGAACGGCGTTGCGGCCAGCAGCGATCACCTGGCAATTGGTCAGGTGGTTGCAGTGGAGTCTTTTGCATCCAAGCGAGGTCTGGAGGCTGGTCGCATCTCGATCCTGAACGTTTATGAAGGGCCACTGACGGCACTGCCACATGCTTCGTCGCCACTGCGGGTGATGGGGCAGGCGGTGCATCTGGCGCAGGGCGCGCGGGTCGCCGAAGGCTTGCGTCCGGGCGAGCCGGTCAGGGTCAGCGGGCTTCGCAATGCCCAAGGCGAGGTAGTCGCCAGTCGCATCGAGCGAGCACCCGGGCTCAAGGACGCCAGTGCGATTGGATCGATAGATCGCACCGGTAGCTTGCAGGGGCTGAAGCTGGGCAGTCGCGTGGCACCCACGCAGGAAGTGCTGGTGCGTGGCCAGTGGTCGGGTCGCCAGCTGGAGGTCGCTCAGAGTCGTCCTGATCCGAGCCTGCCGTTTGCCGGTCGGGTCCACAACGTTGTCATTGAAGGCCTGGTGCAAGGCCGTCAGGACCAGCGTCTGGTGGTCGGGGGCTTCAACGTGACGATGGGCCGCGAAACGCTGGTCGTTGGTGAGCAGCCCGCCAGGCTGGCACTGGATCAACGTGTGCGGGTCAGCGGGGTGCTCAGTGGTGAAAGAGAAGTGAGGGCTGCTCGTGTCGAACTGCATGTCGACCGCGCCGATACGCCGGGCAGGGAGCGTTCCGGGCCTAACAACCGCCTGGACGACGATTCTGAACAGCGTACAGACCACTCCGGTAGTGGCGACAGTGGGGCTGAAGACAGCGGGAAGTCTGGCGCTGTGGATCACTCTGGAAAGACAGAGCAGGTCGAGAAAGTCGAGCAGCCCGAGAAGGAGGACCATAGCGGACGTTCTGACAAGGTCGAGAAAGTAGAGAAGGCTGAAAAGGTCGAGAAAGTGGAGAAAGTTGAAAAGGCCGATAAATCAGAACGGCCTGAGAAGGTTGAAAAGGTCGAGAAAGCAGACAGGCCTGAAAAGGTCGAGAAAGTAGAACGGCCTGAGAAGGTAGAAAAGGTCGAGAAAGTAGAACGGCCTGAGAAGGTGGAAAAGGTCGAGAAAGTAGAACGACCTGAGAAGGTGGAAAAGGTTGAGAAAGTAGAACGGCCCGAGAAGCTGGAAAAGATCGAAAAGCCCGAGAAAATAGAAAAAATCGAGAAAGTAGAGAAGACCGAAAAAGTAGACCGTCCGGAACGATCGGGTCATTAGGTGTTGGCACTGAGGCCATCAACAATCTGTTGATAAGCAACTAGGCTGGGTGAGTCCGATGGCGTTTCCTTCCGGGACCTTGAGGTGACGATGAGACCCACGCTCACGCTGTTCGCCAGCCTGCTTGCCAGCTTCAGCGTACCTGCTCTGGCCGGTACCTTTAGCACAGCCATTGGCCTGGACTATTCAAGCGGTGACTACGGCACCGATACCACGTCGGAAATCTGGTACCTGCCAGTGGTGGGCAAGTACGAAACCGGCCCCATGACCTACAAAGTCACCGTGCCCTGGCTACGCATCACCAATCCTGAAGTCGGGCCGGATGGCGATCCGTTGCCCGGTGGTTGCCATGATGTGGAAAGCGGCCTGGGCGATACCGTTGCCAGCGCAGGTTATGCCGTGCTCGATGGCAGTGAAGGCGGTGTGTTGGTGGATCTGATCGCTAAGGTCAAGTTCCCCACGGCGGATGAAGACCAGTGTCTGGGCACCGGTAAAACCGACTACTCCGCCCAGGTCGATGTCGCCAGAATGTTTGGCCCGGTGACGGGCTTTGCAACGCTGGGTTGGAAGAAATTCGGCGACCCGCCCGACAGTGATTTCGACGATCCGCTATTCCTCAGCCTTGGTTTCGCCACGCCCGTGGCGGTGCGCACCACGGCGGGTGCCTCCTATGATTGGCGGCAGAAGGTTGTCTCCACGGGATCGCAGATCCAGGAACTCACCCTGTTTGTCACCCATAAGCTCAGCCAGCAGTGGAAGGTCCAGCTGTACGCGGTCAAGGGTTTTTCCGACGCCAGCCCGGATGCCGAGGGCGGGCTGATGGTCTTTCACTCGTTTTGATCGCGTGGGCGCCGAGCCTGTGCATTGATCCGCGTCAGGTAGCTTGTCGTACTATGCTCGCCCATGTTTGCGTACTGCGCCAAAATGGGCCATCAATCTTCAAGGAACCCTCATGGAATCCGGAAAACCCGCGCTCATCCGCGAAACCTTCCCCGTCGGCCCGTTGCAGTGCAACTGCACCATCATCGGCGACCCGATCAGCAAAAAGGCCATCGTTGTCGATCCGGGTGGCAACCATGAGCAGATCCTTGCCCGCCTGGATGCGCATGGGCTGAAGGTGGTGAGCATCATCCACACCCACGCCCACCTGGATCATTTCCTCGCTTCCGGGCAACTGAAGGAAAAGACCGGCGCCACCTTGCATTTGCACAAGGACGATCAGTTCCTCTGGGACAACCTGGAAATGCAGTGCCAGATGTTCGGCGTGCCGTACACGCCGGTGCCGTCGCCAGACCGCTGGTTGGCCGATGACGAGGAGCTGGCTTGTGGTTGCGGCGTTGCATTGCACACGCCGGGGCATACACCGGGGTCGATGAGTTTCTGGTTTGCCGACGCCAAGCTGCTGATCGCCGGCGATACCCTGTTCCGTCGTGGCATTGGACGTACCGATTTGTGGGGCGGTGACCAGGCGACTATCGTTCGTTCGATCAAACAGCGCCTGTACAGCCTGGATGAGGACGCCACGGTCGTCACCGGTCATGGCCCGGATACTCGCCTGGGTGACGAGATGCGCCAGAACCCTTTTGTACGCGCCTGAGATTTACGGAATTTTTTTGCGTTGGCGCAATCCAAGGCTGGCACAGAACCGCAAAGCGGTCTGCCTGCACTTTCGAATTACAGTAGGAGCTTGTCCATGTTCACCATGCGTCGTTTGATTATCGTCGCTACCGTTGCCGCGCTGATGACCGGTTGTGCGAGCCAGAACCCGTACGACAGTCAGGGCCAGGCGCAACAAGGCTCCACCGGGATGAGCAAGACCGCCAAGTACGGCGGCCTGGGTGCGCTGGCCGGTGCTATTGCCGGTGCGGCAATCGACCACAACAACCGTGGTAAAGGCGCATTGATCGGCGCCGCCGCCGTTGGTGCTGCCGCTGCCGGCTACGGCTACTACGCCGACAAGCAGGAAGCTGCGCTGCGCGCGAGCATGGCCAACACCGGTGTTGAAGTGCAGCGTGAGGGCGATCAGATCAAGCTGATCATGCCGGGCAACATCACCTTCGCGACCGATTCGGCGAACATTGCTCCGAGTTTCTACTCGCCGCTGAACAACCTGGCCAACTCCTTCAAACAGTTCAACCAGAACACCATTGAAGTGGTCGGCTACACCGACAGCACTGGCAGCCGTCAGCACAACATGGACCTGTCGCAGCGCCGTGCACAGTCTGTGGTCTCTTACCTGACCTCCCAGGGGGTCGATGCCAGCCGTGTGACGGCCCGTGGCCTGGGCCCGGACCAACCGATTGCCAGCAACGCCGACGCCAACGGCCGTGCGCAAAACCGTCGGGTAGAGGTCAACCTCAAGCCGATTCCTGGTCAGCAGTACCAGTAAGTTTCGACAGATGTGAAAAAGGGGAGCCAGCTGGCTCCCCTTTTTTGTATTGTAGGAGCGGATTTATCCGCGATGGACGACAAAGTCGTCCCATTCCCCGTGAAGGGGGGCGCTATGCGCCCCATCGCGGATGAATCCGCTCCTACAAAATCAGTGCTTGGTAGTGATCTTCAGTACATCGGTGAAGACCATGTCGACCGTCTGGCCAACCTCCAGTTTATCCATCTTTTTCTGCAGTTCTGGATCTTCAACCTTCACCACCTTTTGCGCGCCTTCAGGCGGCAGCAGGGTGACTTCATGGGTTTTCAGATCAATCTTGGTGATCTTCGAGGTGACTTTGACCTGACGGAAGGCTTCGCCGCCCGGGTTCGGATTGTCCTTGGTCGCGCGGATGATCCCGGCTTCTTTGCTGACACCCGGCTCACCTCCGACTTTGGTGTCCAGCACTGTCGCCACAGAGCGGTTGACCTTGATATTGACCTGGTCGCCGACCTTGAGGTTGTGCAGGTCTTTAGCGTTCTCGCTCAGCTGGATCGGCACCTGGGAATCATTGGGACCAGCTACCGTTACCAGGCGCTTGTCGACATCGACGGCGAGGACCTGGGTGTCGACAATTTTTTCACTGGCGATCGCATCGATCAGCACATCTTCGGCCTGTACCGAGAAACTGGCTGCAGTCATGAGTGAAGCAAGGGCGATGGCGTGGGTCAGTGGGCGCAGTTTCATAGGCATGCATTTCCGTGTGATGGCTATTGAGAAACATCGTGGGAAGAGCATAGATGCTGGAGGGGATTTCGTGGGCGGCGGGAAGACTTTCTGTTGATCTGCCTCAGTCCCAAGGGGAAGAAACCTTCCCGCTTGGGTGAGTTGCCGCGAGATCAGGCCGGGGTGTTGTGCTGCAGGCGCTCGAGCAGGGCATCCTTGTCTTGCCACAGCTGGTTGATCCATTGCTGGAAGGCCAGGCGATAGGCCTCATCCTGGTCGTAGTTCTTGCCCAGGAACTCAGCCGGAATCGCCAGCTCTTCCAGATGCACGACGATGTGTTTGACCCGTCCACACAGCAGGTCCCAGAACCCTGGCGCACCGTCTGGGTAGTGGATGGTGACGTTGACGATCGATTGCAGTTGCTCGCCCATGGCATCGAGCACGAATGCAATGCCACCGGCCTTGGGCTTGAGCAGGTGCTTGAACGGCGATTGCTGCTGGCGATGCTTGCCCGCGGTGAAGCGGGTGCCTTCAGCAAAATTGAAGATGGCCGTGGGTTTGCCGCGGAACTTGGCGCAGGTACGGCGCGTAGTTTCCAGGTCTTTGCCGGCTTTTTCCGGGTGCTTGGCCAGGTAGGCCTTGGAGTAGCGCTTCATGAACGGAAAGCCCAGTGCCCACCAGGCCAGGCCGATCACCGGCACCCAGATCAATACCTGCTTGAGGAAGAACTTCAACGGCCGAATACGGCGGTTGAGCACGTACTGCAGCACCAGGATATCCACCCAGCTCTGGTGATTGCTGGTGATCAGGTAGCTGTGCTGATAATCGAGCCCGGCCAGGCCTTCGACCTGCCAGCGGGCTTTGCCCAGCAGGTTGATCCAGGCATTGTTGTTGCTGATCCAGGCCTCATGGATATGACGCATCAGTTCGTCGGTGACCCGCTGCGCCGCCGCGAACGGCAGGCACAGCTTGAACAGGCTGACAATGAACAACGGGGTGCAGCAGACAATGGTGTTGAGCCCCAGCAGCAACGAGGCAATAACCCCGCGCAGTGGCGCGGGTAGCAATCCGAGCATAATCAGCTATCCAGTGAGCGGTTGGCCTGAATCGCAGTCAGGGCAATGGTGTAGACGATGTCATCGACCTGGGCGCCGCGCGGCAGGTCGTTGACCGGTTTGCGCAGGCCTTGCAGCATCGGCCCGAGGCTGACGCAGTCGGCGCTGCGTTGCACCGCCTTGTGGGTGGTGTTGCCGGTGTTCAGGTCGGGGAACACGTAGACCGTTGCACGTCCTGCCACCTGGCTGTTCGGTGCCAATTCCCGGGCGATCTCCAGGTTGGCGGCGGTGTCGTACTGCAACGGGCCGTCGATCTGCAGGCTGCGTTGGCTTTCCTGGGCCAGCAAGGTGGCTTCGCGGACTTTCTCCACTTCCTCGCCGCTGGCCGAGTCACCGCTGGAGTAGCTGATCATCGCCACACGCGGCGCAATACCGAAGGCTTCGGCGGAGTCGGCGCTTTGCAGGGCGATTTCCGCCAGCTCGCTGGCAGTGGGGTGCGGGTTCATGACGCAGTCGCCATACACCAGCACTTGCTCGGGGAATAGCATGAAGAATACCGACGACACCAGGCTGCAGCCCGGCGCGGTCTTGATCAGTTGCAGGGCGGGTCGGATGGTGTTGGCGGTGGAGTGGACCAGCCCGGAGACCAGGCCGTCGACCTCGTCCAGGGCCAGCATCATGGTGCCGATCACCACCGGGTCTTCCAGTTGCTGCTCGGCCATGGGCGCGTTGAGGCTCTTGCTCTTGCGCAGGTTGACCATCGGCTCGACATAACGCTCGCGGATCAGGTCCGGGTCGAGGATTTCCAAGCCTTCGGGCAAGCTAATGCCCTGGGCGCGAGCCACCGCCTGGACGTCGTCCGGCTTGGCCAGCAGCACACAGCGGGCAATGCCACGGGCCTGGCAGATGGCGGCGGCCTGCACGGTCATCGGCTCGGCACCTTCGGGCAGGACGATGCGCTTGTTGGCTTGCTGGGCACGCTGGATCAGTTGATAGCGGAACACTGCTGGCGACAGACGCAACTCACGCGGGGTGCCGCAGCGCTGGTGCAGCCAGTCGGCATCCAGGTAACTGGCGACGAAATCGGTGATGATCTCCGCACGTTCGCGGTCATCCACCGGAATTTCCTTGTTCAGCTGGTTCAACTGGTTGGCCGTGTCGTAGGAACCTGTACTCACCGAGAGGATTGGCAAACCGGCCAGCAACGCCCCTTGGCACAGCTCAAGAATGCGCGGGTCAGGCTTGCTGTCGCTGGTCAGCAACAGGCCGGCGAGCGGCACGCCGTTGATTGCTGCCAAGCTCACGGCGAGGATGATGTCGTCGCGGTCGCCCGGGGTTACCACCAAGGTACCAGGCTTGAGCAGGGGTACAGTATTGGCCACGGTGCGGGCACAGATGATGATCTTGTTCATCCGCCGCTGTTCGTAATCACCGGCGTTGAGCACCTGGGCGCCGAGCAGCTCGGCCACATCGCGAGTGCGCGGGGCGTTGAGGTCGGCTTGATAGGGAATGCAGCCCAGCAGCCGGAAGTCATCGCCGCGCAGCAGCGGCGAGTGTTCTTTCAGGCGCTCGGCGAACACGCTCATGCTCTCGTCGGTGCGCACCTTGTTGAGGATCACACCGAGCACTTTCGGGTCTTTCGGCCCGCCGAACAGCTGGGCCTGTAACTCGACCCGGCCGGAGAGCTCGGTGAGCACTTCGTTTTCCGGGGCCGAAACCAGGATCACCTCGGCATCCAGGCTCTTGGCCAGGTGCAGGTTGACCCTTGCGGCATAGCTGGCGTGACGGGTCGGGACCATGCCTTCGACCACCACCACGTCTTTGCCGACGCACGCTTGCTGGTACAGGGTGATGATTTCTTCGAGCAGCTCATCGAGCTGGCCATCGCCGAGCATGCGCTCGACATGGGCCAGGCTCAGCGGCTGCGGTGGCTTGAGGCCGTGGGTGCGGGCGACCAGTTCGGTGGAGCGCTCGGGGCCGGTGTCGCCGGGGTGCGGTTGGGCAATCGGCTTGAAGAAGCCGACTTTCAGCCCGGCGCGCTCAAGGGTGCGAACCAGGCCCAGGCTGATGGAGGTCAGGCCGACACCAAAGTCGGTCGGCGCGATAAAAAATGTCTGCATGCGAGCTTCTCGAAATGAGCGGTGCACAAAGAATCAATTGCCAAGGGTATCGCTATCGGCACCCTGCCGGTAGCGGCTAATTTCGGTGGGAGCGGGCTTGCCCCGCGATTGCGGGCGATCAGTTACATCGTATCGCGGGGCAAGCCCGCTTCCACCGGGTAGGTCCCGTTTGTCCGGGTTGCGTTCGCTTTCAGGCGATGCGTTGGTTACACTTGTTCGCTCTACATTCTTATGCAAAAGGTCTCGCCCCATGCTGATCGCCGCCAACAAGGCTGTCTCCATCGACTATACCCTGACCAACGACGCTGGTGAGGTCATCGACAGCTCCGCCGGCGGCGCTCCGCTGGTCTACCTGCATGGCGCAGGCAACATCATTCCAGGCCTGGAAAAAGCCCTGGAAGGCAAAACTGCCGGCGACGAGCTGGAAGTGGCCATCGAGCCGGAAGACGCCTACGGCGAATACCTGGCTGAGCTGGTCAGCACCCTGAACCGCAGCATGTTCGAAGGCGTCGATCAGCTGGAAGTGGGCATGCAGTTCCACGCTTCCGCGCCTGATGGCCAGATGCAGATCGTTACCATCCGCGATCTGGACGGCGACGACGTGACTGTCGACGGCAACCACCCGCTGGCCGGTCAGCGCCTGAACTTCAAGGTCAAGGTCGTCAACATCCGTGACGCCAGCGAAGAAGAAGTAGCCCATGGCCACGTCCATGGCGAAGGTGGCCATCACCACTGATTTTCTGCGCTAAGCTCAGAGAGTCGCGAAGGCGCCCGGGCAAGACCGTCGCACTCCAGCAGGGGAAGACGGCTTGGCAGGGCGCCTTTTTAATGGGCTGGTGTTACTGATTGCAGCCCGCAGCGGCAACCGGGATCTGGAGAGGGGAGTACGTCATGAGTGCATTTCACGACCTGAAGTTACAGGCGTTGAATGGCCAGGAGTTGCCTCTGGCGCCGTTCAAGGGCCAGGTGGTGCTGGTGGTCAATGTCGCCTCCAAGTGTGGCCTGACCCCGCAATACGCAGCACTGGAAAACCTGTACCAGCAATACAAGGGTAAAGGTTTCAGTGTGCTGGGTTTGCCGTGTAACCAGTTTGCCGGGCAGGAGCCGGGCACAGAAGATGAAATCCAGCAGTTCTGCAGCCTGAATTACGGTGTGACCTTCCCGCTGGGTGGCAAGCTGGAGGTCAATGGCGCCGAGCGTCATCAGCTGTATCGCTTGCTGGCCGGTGAAGGCGCCGAGTTCCCTGGCGACATCACCTGGAACTTCGAGAAGTTTCTGGTGGGCAAGGACGGCCGGGTGCTGGCGCGCTTTTCGCCGCGTACTGCGCCGGATGATGCGACTGTGGTGCAGGCGATCGAAAAAGCGTTGGCCTAGAAGTCCTATCGCGGGGGAAGAACCCCCCCCCAAAGGGGGGGAAGGGTGTCCCCCCACCCTTTTTAACCACCCCAAACCCC